>JBEBIF010000393.1:0-3395 GCA_040080515.1 Chitinophagaceae bacterium
TTTCAGCACTTTGCGCAATTGCAACGTTTGCTCATCCACCATATCTTCCTTCTTCTCTTCCTTATTGTCAAAAGTGATGTTTTCATCAGTAATGATCATCAGGTGCTGGATCAGGATCCTTGAAGCCTGCTTCACTGCTTCTTCCGGATGGATAGTACCATCAGTAGAAACTTCCATGATCAGTTTTTCAAAGTCTGTTCTTTGCTCCACACGGGTATTCTCGATAGTGTACTTCACATTCTTGATCGGTGTGAAGATGGCATCGATCGGAATATAACCCAGGGGGGCATCTTTTGGTTTATTATCTTCTGCAGGTACATAGCCACGGCCTTTACCAATGGTCAGCTCAATGTCCATCCGGGCAGAAGAATCCAGTGTACAGATCAGCAGATCGGGGTTCATGATCTGGAAAGCATGGGTGCCTTCACCGATCATACCGGCTGTGAATTCTGTTTTATTTCTGATTGACAAAACGATCTTTTCATTAGCTACCTCATGGTCAGCTATTTTCTTAAACCGAACCTGTTTCAGGTTCAGAAAAATTTCCACCACGTCTTCGCTGATGCCTTTCATAGTGGCAAATTCATGCTCCACACCTTCGATCTTCACACCAATGATAGCATATCCTTCCAGTGAATTCAGCAATACACGGCGAAGTGCATTACCAATGGTTACACCGTAACCGGGTTCCAACGGACGAAACTCAAACTGAGCTTCGAAATCAGTTGCTTTCTGCAGAATGATTTTATCGGGCTTCTGGAAATTTAAAATTGCCATATTTAATTTTTAAAATTTTGAAATTTTGAAATTGGGAAATTTCGAAATTGCTTTACTGTTTAAAAAAACATCATAGCACTCAACATTTCCCAGGTCTGAAAAGAGGCTTTGAGACGGGACAAATTTCCCAATTTCCCAATTCCACTTTTCCCAATTACATTTACTTCGAATAAAGCTCCACGATCAGCTGCTCCTTGATATTTTCAGGAACACTTTCCCTTTCAGGATAGGTGATGAACGTGCCTTTCATTTCAGTTTCGTTCCAATCCAGCCAGCTGAACTTTGGATTTTTGCCACGAACCACACTGGTGATGGAGGTTCTTTCTTTGCTTCCTTCTTTAATAGTAATAACATCGCCAGCTTTTAACTGGTAAGAAGGAACGTTTACCACATCACCATTCACTTCAATATGCTTATGGCTTACCAATTGGCGGGCAGCAGGACGGCTTGGTGCGATACCCATGCGGAACACAGTGTTGTCCAGGCGGGCTTCACACAATTTGATCAGGTTCTCACCTGTTACACCCCTGCGGCGGGCTGCTTCTTCAAATGTTTTGCGGAATTGTTTTTCTAAGATCCCGTACGTGTACTTCGCTTTTTGTTTTTCACGAAGCTGCAATGCGTATTCGCCTAACGTCTTGCGTTTGCGTTTTTCGCCGTGCATACCGGGAGGGTTGCTTGTTTTTCCCAACCATTTACCATTGCCTAAGATAGGCTCACCGAAAATGCGGGAGATCTTGGTCTTTGGACCAGTGTACCTTGCCATAGTTTTTATTCATTTACGCTTTTTTGTAACGGTGCTTTGATCAGTAAAAGCGTTAAAAATCAATCAGGCACCCTTTTTTAAATGAAGCTCTTGGCTCTAATATGTTATTTTGAAATTTTGGAATTGGGAAATTTCGAAATTGCCCTGACAGGCTGAGTTTCCCACTGGCAATCAGGTTCCCGGGATTGAAAGAAAATTTCCCAATTTCCCAATTGCACTTTCCAAAATTCTTAAACTCTTCTTTTCTTCGGCGGACGGCAACCGTTGTGCGGCATGGGCGTCACATCCTTGATCATCACTACTTCGATACCACTTTGTGAAATGGAACGGATGGCTCCTTCACGACCAGCACCCGGGCCTTTTACATACACATCCACTCTTTTCAGACCTGCATCAAAGGCTGTTTTTGCAGCATCTGAAGCGGCCATTTGCGCAGCATAAGGGGTGTTCTTTTTAGAACCCTTGAATCCCATTTTGCCGGCACTGCTCCAGGCAATTACCTGGCCAGTCTTATTAGTAAGACTGATGATGATGTTGTTGAAAGTTGCAGAAATATGCGCATCTCCGTATGAATCTACTTTCACTACTCTTTTCTTAGCGGCTGCTTTTGCGCTGACAGCCTGCTGTGCTTGTGCTTTTGCCATAATTTTTGTACCTGAGGTAATCTTTCTATGTTTAACAATTATCCTCCGCCATTTGACGAAGAACCTGAATCAACCCTCCTGCCGACTTGCCTGGCGATCCGAAATTGATTTAGTTTTTACAAGTCTTTGAACCTATCTGATCAAAGGATAACAACTATCATCTATCAGTTATCATCTATTATCTGCTTACTTCTTAGCTGCCTTCTTCTTACCGGCCACTGTCTTTCTCTTACCTTTTCTTGTACGGCTGTTAGTCTTGGTACGCTGTCCACGAACCGGCAAGCCTTTACGATGACGGAGACCACGGTAGCAGGCGATATCCAGCAAACGCTTGATACTCATCTGCACTTCTGAACGCAACTGGCCTTCTACTTTCAGCTCATCGGTGATCGTGTTACGAATAGAGGTCAGTTCCTCATCATTCCATTCATGCACTTTTTTGCTGCGATCAATACTGTGCTTGTCAAGAATGTACTTGGCAGTAGAGGGGCCAATACCATATATATAGGTAAGTCCTATTTCTCCTCTTTTGTTTTTTGGTAAGTCAACACCGGCAATACGAGCCATATTCTTAGTTTATTGTTTGTCGTTTATTGTTTGTTTAGTTTGTCCGAAAGTCCGCAAGTCAGAAAGACGGGAAGACATTTCAAACAACCAGGAATATTCTTTCGGACTTTTCCGACTTCCTGACTTTCGACTATCCTTGTCTTTGCTTAAAGCGGGGGTTCTTTTTGTTAATTACATACAGCTTGCCTTTACGACGAACGATCTTGCAATCAACGCTGCGCTTTTTAATTGATGCTCTTACTTTCATTTTTTTGTTTTTTAAAACAAGGCAACCCTTGTTTCTACTTATACCTGAAATTGATTCTTCCCCTTGTCAAATCATATGGCGACAACTCCACTCCTACTTTATCTCCCGGCAAAATGCGGATATAGTGCATTCTCATTTTTCCGGAGATGGTTGCCAGTATTTCATGCCCGTTTTCAAGCTTCACCCTGAACATAGCATTTGATAAGGCCTCTATAATGGTACCATCTTGCTTAATAAGGGGTTGTTTCGACATATTTTTTTTGGGAACGCAAAGGTAGGAGTATCAGGGTGAAAAAAGAAAAAACCCCGGCTAATTTTCGGGGTTATGTGCAAAAAAACTGTTGATTTCCAATAAATTTCCTCCCAAATCCGGGTTTTAAGCCTTCTCCAGGTG
>JBEBIF010000394.1:0-3385 GCA_040080515.1 Chitinophagaceae bacterium
GGTTACGCAACCGGAGACAAAATGCCTTTGCAGATATCGATGTGCAATTGCGCCAGCGGCATGACCTGATACCCCAGTTGGTGGAAACGGTAAAAGGGTATGCCGGCCATGAAAAAGAAGTATTGCTGAAAGTAACGGAAGCAAGAACAGCAGCTATGGGAGCCACCACCATTGATGGAAAGATCGCTGCAGAGCAACAATTAACTACTGCATTGCAGGGATTGAAGGTGCAGGTGGAAGCATATCCTGACCTGAAAGCCAATCAAAACTTTTTGCAGTTGCAGGAAGAACTGAGTGATATTGAAAATAAACTGGCTGCCAGCCGCCGCTTCTTCAATGCTGCCACAACAGAATACAATAATTCAGTGGAGTCATTCCCCAGCAACCTGATCGCAAGAAACTTTGGTTTCAAACGGGAGATCATGTTTGACCTTGGAGAAGACAGGCGGAAAACGATGGAGGAACCACCGCAAATCAAATTTTAAGCCCCTCTAAATCTCCCCGCAAGGGGAGACTTAGTCATACACAGACCCTTAGAGAAAACAGCTACTGCTTTTTCTGTACTAACCCAAAAGGATGCAATACATTGGTCTTGATAAACAGATCCGGAAGAATAATTTCAATTCTGTTCTTCTGTTGATAGCTTTTCCGGCATTGCTGCTTGCAATGGTGTATGCGTTGCTCTATTTTACCAAAGGAGAACATAAGGAAGATCCCAATCAATTATTCCTCGGGGCTATGCCTGTTGTTTTGGGTGCCGTAGGTGTTTGGTTCCTGATAGCCTGGACAGGGCATTCTGCTTTTATCCGGATGGCAACCGGCAGCAAACCTTTGGATCGTATTGAAAACAAACGGGTATATAACCTGGTGGAAAATCTTTGCATTTCGCAAGGAATGAGGATGCCCAAAGTGTATGTGATCGAAGATGATTCATTGAATGCTTTTGCCAGCGGCATCAATGAAAGAAGTTACTCCGTTTCCCTGTCCCGTGGCATGGTGAACAAACTGGATGATGATGAACTGGAAGGTGTGATCGCCCATGAACTAACACATATCAAGAACAGGGATGTTCGCCTGCTGATCGTTTCCATCATCTTCGTCGGTATCTTTTCCTTCCTGGCAGAACTGGCTTTCCGGAGCCTGCGTTTTGCAGGTGGAGGCAAAAAAAGCAAGGACAGCAAAGGCAGTGGCGCCATTATCCTTATTGCCATTGTGGTAACAGCAGTAGCGTATTTCATTTCTATCCTCCTGCGCTTTGGCATCAGCCGCAGAAGAGAATACTTAGCGGATGCCGGGTCTGCAGAAATGACCAAGAAACCGTATGCTTTAGCGAATGCATTACGCAAGATATCCAGCGATCCACTGATAGAAGCGGTAGAAAGCCGTGATGTCGCACAATTATTCATCGACAATCCCAAACCTTCCGTTCATAAATCCGCTTCCTGGGATAATATGTTTGCCACACATCCACCGATTGAGAAGAGGATTGAGTTGCTGGAGCAGTTTGTTTGATAGTCGTTAGTCGATAGTCAGTAGTCGATAGTAACAGCCAGCACTTCCATTGAAACTTTATTTATCACATTTTAAATGTTTTCTTATGGGAGATTACCGTACTTTATTAGCCTATGAAAAGAGTTTTTCATTGGCTATGGACATTTATCAACTTTCTAAATCCTTTCCTTCGGAAGAAAGATACAGTTTAACAGACCAGGTAAGAAGGTCATCCAGGTCGGTATGCACAAATCTTGTTGAAGCATATAAGCGGAGACGCTATAAAAGTTATTTTATTTCAAAACTCAATGACTCAGAAACTGAAAATGCTGAAACCCAGGTTTGGTTAGATTTTGCTTTAGCATGCAATTACCTGTCAAAAGAAAAATATGACGACTTGAAATTAAAGAATGATGAGACAGCCCGTTTGATCTGGTATATGATCAATAACCCGGAAAAGTTTTCCTGACACCGCATCCCACTATCGACTAATGACTATCGACTATCGACTATTGACTACTTTTTCCCCCCCAACATCGGCACAAAAGAAAAATTCTCAAACACTTCTTCTTTCAGAACACCTTCACTGATTTTTGTGATCCGCATCATTTGCTGCACATCACCAGCGCCTAAAGGGATCACCATCATGCCCCCGGGTTTGAGTTGCTGAATCAATTTTTCAGGGATTGCTGGTGCTGCTGCTGTGATGATCACTTTATCAAAAGGGCCATAAGTAGGCAAGCCTTCATAGCCATCACCATAAAAGAATTTAATGGAACGATACTGCTGTAGGAATTTAAATTCCTTGTTGCCCTCAAATAATTTTTTTTGCCGTTCAATAGTATAGACCTGGGCGCCCATTTCTGCCAGCACTACTGCCTGGTACCCGCTGCCGGTACCAATCTCCAATACTTTTTGAAAGGGCTTAAGTTCCAGTAACTGTGTTTGATAAGCTACCGTATAAGGTTGCGAGATGGTTTGCCCTTCCCCGATCGGAAAAGCAATATCCTCGTACGCTTTTTCGCCAAAAGCCGAATCCAGGAAATAGTGACGGGGAATTTTATTGATGGCGTCCAGCACTTTTTCATCAGTAATGCCTTTGGCACGGATGCTGTCCACTAATTTTTTTCGAAGGCCTTTATGGCGGTAAGTATCATCTGTTGGTCTCATAAGCTGGGTGCAAGATAAGCTAAGAGGGCAAAAGAGAAAAGAAGATAAAGAGTTATTACGCTACTCCGCCTATTACATTAAGAGCTTACTGAGCAAAAAAGTGTATTTTCAAAAAACTCTTTACCTCTTTCCCTCTTTTAATCTCTTAGATAAATTTCACGCAGAGTTCGCTAAGAGGGCAAAAGAGGGAAAGAAGATAAAGAGTTATTACGCTACTCCGCCTATTGCATTAAGAGCTTACTGAGCAAAAAAGTGTATTTTCAAAAAACTCTTTACCTCTTTCCCTCTTTTAATCTCTTAGCCCAATTTCATATCCCCAATCACCGCTTTTATCTTCTCATCCAACTCCTTATTCACTTTATCAAAATCAGCTGCATTGCCAAGCACTGTATTTACACTAAAGTAAAACTTGATCTTTGGCTCCGTACCGCTTGGCCGTGCGGAGATCGACGTCATATCTTCCAGCACAAACTGCAGTACATTCGATTTCGGCATATTGATCGCCCACTCCTCTCCTGTTTGTAAATTCTTTTCCACCTGCAATTCATAGTCACGCAACATCACCACCGGCGAACCATTGATCACTTTAGGCGGATTACTCCGGTAGCTTTCCATCATAGCGGCTATCTGTTGCTGGCCATCCATTCCTTTTTTAGTAATGGAGATCAGGTGTTCCTTATAAAATCCATACTCCACATACAGATCGATCATCTTCTCATACAGG
>JBEBIF010000395.1:0-3381 GCA_040080515.1 Chitinophagaceae bacterium
GTAGTAAATGCATTGCCAACAACAGCAAGGGCAGGATGAAAACGCATCGGGTATTTAAGATCCAACCCAATTCTCGTTGCATTCATTTTATTACTGGGGAAAGGCATGCTGTTTCTGGGTATATCAAATCCTTTTAGCGTTGTCCAGTTGTCTGCGACCAATTCAACATATGCACCTTTGTCGCGGTAACCGGCCCGGAAATTAAATGAAAGAGCATCTGGCATTTTTACTTCATTGCTGTAATGCATTTCGGTTGTGTAGTAAGCGGTGCGGTCAAGTTCGATATTGCTTCTTCTTATATAGGTTCCGGATAAAGTGGCAAACCAGGCACCCCGCTGATAATCGGCCATCGCCCTGAGCGATAAGTTTTTACTTTCCAAACCAATGGACATGGGTAAAAAATCTGCTGTGTAGTTGGAAGCCGGTAATGAATAACCACCTATCGCAAACAAGGATAATCTTCCCTGCCCTATTTTTTTACTATAGGCTTTCCATTTTACCCACAAGGAGAGGTCTTGTATCCCTTTCAGTCCTTTTAACTGGCCAGCAGATGCTTTTGTTTTTACATACGGTACACCAAACAGCACATTCAGTTTGTTGGTGATACCATAGTTGCCCATGATGCTGGACATGGTGGTGGAAACTTTTCCCATGTTGGCATTATCTCTTTTTAATGTCCCCTCCCAATAGTTTTTCCAGCTGCTGTAGCCATACATTGGCCCCAGGCAAAAGGCATTCTTCTCCATCATGACGCCATCAATATCTGTTTGGGCAAATGCCGGGCTTAGCGGCAGACAAAAAATGACCCAAAGAAGAAATTTATTTTTTAGTGCTATTTTATTCATTGTATTAATGATTTATAGTTTAAAAGTTAAACCGGCGCTGATCAGGTAATCGGCAAATGCAGCATCACCTTGTATATGTGTTTTTGTATCAAAAGAACGGCGTTTGTCTGAATCACTCTGTGTGCGGTTTCTTTTTAGTGCAAAAGGAACAGACAGGTTGAAGCTTGCTTTCTTAGCTACAAATGTTACAGAAGGTTCTGCTGAAATAATATAACCAGGCCTTCTGAAACCACGGCTGCCACCTATAAGGTCTTTAGAAGGAAGCGCTTCTGCCCGCACCCCTCCGGAGAAGGTGAATCTTTTTACCATATAACTTACGCCGGCACGGATCATGAACAGGTCAGGCACACTCATCACATCGGTATTATATTTTTTTGCTGTGGCTGAAGCGGCAGAACCCCTTGTAGTGGAAGTGCCATTTACTTCTTTTGGATTTACTAAATAAAAGAAGCTGCCATATATACCCAGCTTATGATTGAAATTGTAAAAACTGTTCAGTTCAAATGTAATACCGGTACCGCCATCACCAGGCTGGATGGATTGGTCAACAGGTCCGAGGATACTGGAATCAGCTTTCTTATAAAAATAATCCTGTGAATTATAACTGCCGGTCGGCAGCTTTATGCCAAGCCCGAGTTGTACATTTCCTTTATGGGCTTTTTTAGGATCAAGCATCCAGCGGTAAGCTGTGAAGCGGGCATCACCAATTCCAAATGAACGGGTGGCATGTCTTGTAGCACCATCATGTTCATACAAAGAGGTCCTTTTAAAATTCATGATGGGTAAAGTCATTCCTAATGACCATCTTGAATTGATCGTTCGGGTGGCAGTAATGTCCAGTTCGTAAGCATAGTTGATCACATTACTGCCTTTTTCTACTCTTTCCTTTTGTTCAGCGGTTCCCACAAAGTGTTTGTAGGATTTGAAATAGCGGTTGTTGAGGTTCATCTCCCATCCTTTGGCATCAGTTGGTTTGCTGCAAACACCGGCAGTGCCTTTTATTGCAACACAACCCTGGGCATTAGCTTTATTATTAGCTACGGTAATTAATACGGCAACTAAAAGTATGTTTATGTACTTCATTTTAAAATCATTGGTTTTTGTTTCAAAAAATTATTTTTTCATCTTCAGCCGGTCATTCACCAGCATCCCTACTTTCCTTCCATGCTCTGTACTTACCAGGCAGGAGTTGTGAAAATGGATACCGCCATAAAATCGGGCCCAGTTGTTTTCTTCTGCTGCCTGGCGGAAAGAAGTAAACGAACGGTTCTTAATACCAAATTCCAGTTCGGAGGTATCGGTATAAGCAAAGTGGTCTCCAAATACACTGGTCAGTGCTTCAGCTGAAGCAGATGAAACAGTGCTATGACCACAAGTGTATTCCGGGAATGGCGGCGTTTGCAGATACGGAGTCCAATTTTGATCTATGTATTTATTGATAACAGTCTCTGGCCGTGCGTAATTGCTTCTGAATTTTTCATCCCAGCATTGAATAAAAGCATCAAACATGGCGATAGCTGTTTTGGCATATGCATATACGGTGGTAGGAAAATCCGCTTTTGCTTTTTGCGCTGCTATGCCAACGATGTTCATCCAATGTCCGGGAGGTGAGAATTTCTTTGTCATGAACATAATATGACCAGACACATTCAGCCTGTTTCCGAGGTCATCCCAGAACTCAGCAATATGTTTTTGCTCATCTGTTAAACTGTCGCCTGCATTTTTTACCGCCATCACTTCCTGGTAGTATTTGCTTTGCTTATTAGTAATGTCAAACTTTGGTGGTGGTGGCGGAGTAAATTGATTGGCGCTGTCCATTACCAGTGTTCTTATTTCTCTCCAATGCGGTTCCAGTGCCTGTGCGTACATGGGTGGCGTTGGTATCCACCGGCCCGGCGAATCAAGTACTGCATATTTGGAAGCTGTTCTTGTTTGTGCGTAATTGTCTTTTTTGCTCCAGGCAAGAATTGTTTTGCCAACTGAATCAGCATACGCCACCGTGTTCCGGAATACTTTGCCGGGCATACCATGATCTTTCACCAGTTTTTTCAAACTGTCAACATAATCTTTCATACTTCCTTCGGGAAAAGTTACCGCTTCACCAAGCTGACAGAAAGCCAGTATGGAAGCAAAATTAAAATCGATCTCTTTTCCGGCAGGTGGCGCTGGAACCGTTTTTAATCCATTCAGCTGACCAGCCAATGATTGATATTGCTGCGGATTGCCGGCAGCGATCACTTCGTAAGCGGCAATATTGGCATACACATAATTCCTCGATGCAATGATCGGCGGGAAATTATTTTGCATTACCACATTGTTCAGCTCTTTTACCGTTTTAGAATACAAAAAAGGATCGCTGGTTAATTGTTTGTAATCGTTCTTTTTTTCAGTGCAGGCAGTTGCAAAACACAATGCCGCAACAGCAATAGTTGCTAATCGCATAATAAATTTTTAATTGGAAAAAAATGGAATGGATAAACGTATCCGGTCTAGCACTTTGGCGGCTGGTGGGGTATTTGCAGCAGCACTTCGGATA
>JBEBIF010000396.1:0-3378 GCA_040080515.1 Chitinophagaceae bacterium
GAGACAGGACCAGAGGTCTTGCTCGAAATTGAAGATCTTCTCTTTGATGTTGTCGCCTTCTAATAACCGAAGTATTGGGTCACTGATATAGTTTCTTATCATCTTATTACCTGGATTGTCAAGAGTCGATTTTACAATGTAGCTGCTAAACATCCGGCTCTCAAACAGCTCTTCCCAGGTCATTCTGCTTTGCCCCATGTTCTTAGGATTATAAACCTCAGCTTTTGCAAGTATTTGCCTTAAATCAGGATAATATACCCAGAATAAATTTGAGGTACCTCTTTCTTTAGTTGTGTTTGGGAAATACTCAGTTTTAAGTAAGCCGATACCAAGGATACGTACAAACATTCTGCTTGACTCCCTGTCAAAAACCCACTCTTCCTTTAAACGGATTCTAGATATTGTCTTTGCATCAAAACTGGTTCTGGACACATTTATTCCTATTACCTTATCAATTTGTTTTGTGTCAAAAACATAGTTGGTATCAAGTCTGCCTGCTGTTAGCAGTTGAACATCAGCAATAGCTAATGGGTTTGTAAATCTGTCATCTGAGAAGGCTGTCACCTCACCGGTTTGAACCGCCTTCATTAACATATTTACAAATATCTGGCTGCCATTATCTTCAACAGCTTCATACATAAAGACCTTATTCATTTTCTCCCTCAAATCAAGCTCTCTCCAAACTTTTTCAGCATATAGCGCATCATCCCAACGCAAGTGTTCATAAGGCAACGGTGTACGTTGTGTCAGGTTAGTCTTATCAAAAGCATTGTCATTTCTCAATGACTTTTTGGGGCTAATGTCGTTACTGGTAGTATCATAAGTAACAGGCAAATTGGCATTCGGGTCATAACCTGCCGGAGGCTGATTATTGTTCGTTTGCTGTTGCTCATTTCCAGTAGGATTGGTAGCCGGCTGATTCGTATTATTTGGTCTTCTTTTGGGTGTTCGCTGCGCATGTACAGCACTAACACAAAGAGCCAGAACAACACAACATATTACCGACTTTAATAATTTTATTTGCATATCACACTATTTAATATAATAAACGAGAGAAGGTGCCTTTGTAGTACGTCCATCAGGGCCTTTTACCCTAATATCGTCAATAGTCACGGTTCTTCCGGCTTGTACATGCTGATTCATCGCATTTCTTACCTGGCCGGAAAAATTGGCCCCTTGGTTAGGGATAATTACAATATCATCTTCAGTATCACAAGTAAAAGTGAAGCTAACTACATCATACTCAAGCTCAAAGGGGAAATTCTTTATACCAGCTCCAACTCCACCCTGAGCTTTAAAGGCACCGGCAGCAATATTTTCACCACTTGGTTTACCCCCTACATATGCCTGTGCCTCAGGAATAGTTCTAACCCTGAATTGTGATGCACCTGCTACTTTACCATCTACAGAAACGGTTATTAGCGTATTATCATTAACAGAGCTAACTGTGGCAATATATTTACCGGGCCCAACTCTTTGCAAACTACCATTACTTATTGTTGCATTTACTTTATCATCACCGCCACCGCTTGCAGCTATAGTTACTGGATTGGGTACCCCGATGTATAACACATTCATTTTATCAAGGGCAATTGAAGCATTGGCGGAACCAACTGTATATTCAACATTCACTTCTTTTACTTCCTCCTTGCCAGTCACCTGGTTAAAATAACTGATCCTTACAGGTACGCTATGTGAGCCAACTCCTCCAGCTTGGGTCTTGTAAAGGGCAAACCCTTCTTCTCCTATCTGAACACTTGACCCACCAATAGAAATTACAGGAGCTGCAGCCTTACTGAATGCTCCGATCCCGGCTTTAATTTCAAGCTCCTGACCAGGCATTAGATAATTTGAATTTTGGCCAACGATTGCAGCATAAGAGTCAAAGATCACTTTTACTTCTCCTACTTTCTGGTGACAGTAAGTAACTACTTTATTCTCAGATGTTTTAATGTCATTTTGAAATTTACTCAGGATAGTAAGACCAGCGACTGTTGGTACCATATTAAAATAAGCCACTTCCCAGGCCTTTGTTTTACCATCCTGGCCGGGAGGGTTGGTAACATCTATATTCAGTGATTTTTCGAACTCTGTTTTAATAGAAGAGTCAATCCCGAGGATATCAGATTTGTACTTGGTAAGCCGGGCCAGTAGTTCTTTTCCTTTGCCTTCCTTTACCATCATTTTAGTTACGATATCCAGGTTGTCTTCTTTAAACCCGGAAAGATCACCTGGTTTACCGCCAGCTTTAGTGACGATTTCATTCTTTAGCGTTTCTATATAATCATATAGTTCTTTTGAAGTTGAAACTACCTGCTGGGCTTTAGGAAACCAAACAAGGGCTCTTTCTTTTGTTTGCTCTTCCTTTGTTTTATCTTCAAGAGATGCCATAATAGTTCCCGTAGACTGATTAACAGTTGTATTTGTGCTCTCAAGGCTTCGTCTTACTGTTTTAAAGGCATTGAGGATTTCAGATGATACGTTCAGAGCCAACAGTGCGGTTAGCACCAGGTACATGATATTGATCATCTTTTGCCGGGGCTCTTTAGGTAAAGACATGACGATTTGTGGTTTTTAATTTACGAATAGTGACTTTTGATCACGGATACTGATCTTTTTACCTTATTTAAATTTATTAATTACGCCCCTGCATTGCGGTCAGCATATTACCATAAATGCTGTTCAGGCGGCCCAGGTTAGTAGCCAGGCTACCGATCTGCTCCTGCACCCTTTTAGCATCTTCTGCACTGTTCAGCATCTGCGCTGATGTCTCAGACAGTTTGCCATAGAAAGAATTCAGCGCTTTCAAATGGTTATTGCTTTCCTGCAATTCCAGTTCATAAATAGTATTTAAAGAAGACAGGTTCTTTGTAAGCACCTGTATCTGGTCATGAAACACTTTGGCACCTTCGGTAGCTGTGTTAAATGCACCTACAGAAGAAGCGGCCATAGTATAAGCATCTTTTACTTTATCCAGCTGACCGGTAACTTCTCTTGTCTTATTAGTAAAGTCAGTAGTGGCATTGATGGTATCACCGATACCGTTCATACCGCTGACCGTGGTGTTCAATTGTTTGAAACCGTCTCCCAGGCGCTTCATGGTATCAGGAGTAATGTCTGCTTCTGTCAGCATTTTGTCCATTGATGCGAATGCTGCTCTTGACTTGGCACCAGCTACAGAAAACTGCTCTTCGTCATGTGAGGCGTCTTTGACGGGTGGATAAACTGCATACAAAACACCATAAAGGGTAAAGATGATCGCTTCAGTGGTCAAACCAATCCACAACCAGGTGTCTGCATCGGCTGCGTGAGTGATTTTTCTGAGGGCTCCCCAGATTACTAATGCTGCGCCAAAAGATACGCCTACGTCTACCCATT
>JBEBIF010000054.1:0-14327 GCA_040080515.1 Chitinophagaceae bacterium
TCCTCCGTGCTGCATCAACCGGCAACTGAAGCAGGCTGGCGGGGTCAAATTTTCCGGTGAGCTTCTTTTGAATATTTTTCAGGTAATTGTCTTTATCAAATTTCACTGAAATCAAATCCCTGCTACGATCCACATCTGACCATGACTGGCTTTGTACATTTACGATAGTAGAAATACCGGCTATTAACCAGTCGCTGCTGAAACTAATACTACTCAGGTAAGCAAACGATGTATTGTTTAAATAAGAACTGTCTGCAATTCCCTGGTAATCTGTTCTTCCGGATTTAAGTTGTACAGGATTTTTAAACGCAGACTTCAATTCACTAACAGTTGTTTTGTATGGGCTTAACGATTTGGTAATACCAGATTTTATTTCATTAACAGATTGCAAACCAACGGCGTTGACTAATCTAAAATTTTTATTCGGGACAGAATCCTTCAGAAGCAGACGAGGTATGACTAAGGTTTTATTTTTTGCGGAATCCGGTGTGTTCAGAGGAGAAATAGAATTTTTTATAGTTACTTCTAAGTGTTTACCCCTATCATTTTCCTGGGAATTACTTTTACTTTGAAGCAGAAACAAACATACAGATAGTATGATAAAGCAATTGGACAAAGTGTGAGGTTATTTTTAAAATTAATAATGTTCACAACAAGAAAAAATTTTTTCTTTCCAGAAATAATAATAACTTAAATGGTTTCTCACTGATGCCTAAACGTTAATTTTTCGTTTTTTATCTAACCAAATCACACACTCGGTTATGAAAAAGATACTCCTCATCATCGCTGCCAACTTCATTACTGTTACTGTTTTTTCTCAGTTTATTTATAAGATAAAAGCAGATAGTGTGCTAATAACTAATGATAGCTGCAATGCGGAATTGAATTTGGAAAACAGCACCAGAAGTGTAAAAGGTTTTTTATATAATAAAGGAAATGGGAGAACGGAATTTCGAAAAGGAGTAATTAAAATTAACGACACCGCTTACCTGATTGGTGCAGATACATTAATAACGGGTGGAGGTTCAGCAGGTTTTTCTGCACAAGATGGTTTGATAAAAACCGGAAGTAATTTATACCTGGGCAATACTACATTTGGGAGCGGTCCACATAATTTTACGGCAAACAGACACCAATATTTAAATAGCTATTATTATTCTATTGGCGGTACAGCAAGAGATGCTGATTCTTTTCCTGTATTTCGATTTTATAGTAATGGAGACTTTACTTCTAAAACAACTAATCAATATACAACTCCCTCTCCATATAAGAATGGCATGCGTTATAATGCAAGGCTCGGGTACCTGCAAGTGGGATTAAGCAGTATTATAGACACAACCGTTTCCAATAATTATGGTATTTATGAAACGAATGCCATCATTCTTAACACAGACTCCCGTGGCAATATTGCCGGACAACTGCTGAATGCATTTATAGGTGCTTATAATGTGCAATTACCAGCTGGGAAGCTAATAGCTTCTACCATGCTTACCGGAGGATCTTTCTTTTTAGGGGGAAACCTTACGCATGTTGTCGGTGGAGGAGTTTACCATACGATATCAGGGAATATAAATGGTAGTTTAATAATGGGCAACTCACAACAGATCACAAAGAATGATGACAATAGTGGATGGTTTGGTTTTTACAATCATAATGCAAATGGACGGACCTATGGCGCTTTAACTGCCGGATGGGTCAATAATATTGGTGCTTCAGGCCAACTTACTGTTGGAACTTACCTGACAAATAAATCTCATGCCTCCACTGCCTTAGGCAATGGAAATGTGAATTTCACCAGTCTTCCATACAATGCTTATGACAGCCTCTTTGTAAATAATACTCAAAACATTGAAGGCCGGTATCTTTTGTTTTCTTTGGGCAATAGTGAATCGAAAACGGCGGCTACTAAATCCAATGCATTCTCAGTTCTTTATAATGGTCGCACCCAGATCAATACAACCGGGTTCAGTAACAACCTGGCAGAAGCTGATGTAACTCCTAAAGCAGCACTGGAAGTAGTAAGTACTAACAGTGGCGTATTACTGCCAAAATTAACTAACACGCAAAGAAATGCTATAGCAGCACCCGATCTTCATAATGGATTATTACTTTATAATACAGATGATAGTAAATTCCAGTTTTACAATGGCACCTATTGGAAAAGTATTTGCGACAGCTGTACTTCTGGTGGAGGCGGAGGATCAGATTGGAGTCTTACCGGTAACATAGGGATCAATCCTGCGACCAATTTTATAGGTACTACGGATGCACAACCCTTAATTTTCAAAACTAACAGCATTGAAGCAGCCAGGGTATCTGCTGCCGGCGAAGTATATGTTGCCAATACAACCGACCAGGGAAATTATCAACTGCAGGTAGGTGGTAGTGTATGGAATAATGGAAACATTCATATGGCAGCCACCTCCCCTATCTTATCTTTCTATTTAGGTACTGGTGCGGGTTCTGATTATTGGATGGGGAGAAGCTCCAATAGCCTGATCATAAGTTCTGCCAGTACTCTTGAAGACCAGATCGGTAATAATAGCTGGTATAATGGCTCCATTGCAAATGGACACCGTTGGTATGATGGTGCTGTTTCACCAGCCGTTTTGATGCAGCTTAAAACAGATGGTGAATTTTTAATTGGAACAGGTGTTGACAATGGAGCTTATAGAATACAGACCAACACTCCTGTATCGGGAAATGCATTTTTTGTGGATGCCTCGGCCAATGCTGGCATTGGTTATAAATTTAAAGCGAAAGACCAGGCATGGGTTTGGCATGCAGAAAACGGAATTGCACAAGTAGGTTTACAAAATCAGATCTCTGGTACACAATGGACATTAGATGCAGCAAATACGACATTAAATATTCAGGGTCGCACCGCCGATGTAAAATTAATTACGGATGCTTCCGGAGACATCTATCTTAATACAGGTCGAAAACTAAAAGTCAACCTTGGGTCTGATGCCACAGGAGACCTATATTTTAGAAACGGTACTGGTGATTTTACAAGATTACCAATTGGCACTGCCAGCCAGGTTCTTACTGTAACCAGCGGATTGCCGGCATGGGCAGCACCTCCATCCGGATCAGGCGGCTTTTCTATAGTGAAAAAAACAGCTGATGAAACCAGGGCAAGTACCACTACTTTAACAAATGATGCTGCATTAACAATTGCCCTGGCGGCAGGCACCACCTATCACATCAGGGGAAGAGTTTTTCTTAATACTGCTAATGCAACTATGGACTATAAATTTGCCTTAGCATATAGTGGTACCACAAGTTCAATTATATGTAAAAGAAAATATGCTGCAGCCGGGGCAGTTGCAGGTACAGATAATGAAAATACACTTGCACAGAATACTATCATTGGAAGTACTGCCGTTGCAGCCACCACAACCGGAATAGGCTATGTGGAAATTGAGGTAACTATATCAACCACTACTGCTGGAACCTTTGGCTTTCAATGGGCCCAAAACACCAGCAATGGAAGCAACCTTACAGTTTTAAAAGGAAGCTACCTGGAGTATCTGCAATTTTAAATATCACCCGTTCTGTCAATTTAATACCTGAAAGGATAAGTCAGAATGACTTATCCTCTTTCAGGTATTCTTTACGAATGCCATCCAGCAGGTCTTTCTGATGTATGGTGGTATCGTTCCTGGAAAATGTTTGAAGCGTTGCAAACTGAACTGCATTAAGGATAGAAGCTCCTGTCAGTTCGTATTTCTTTGCCAGTTCCTCCAGGTTTACAGATTTGTGTATAGTAAGACTGTCCGGCATTGATTTCTGCCACAGAATTAATCGTTCACCAGTATTGGGTATTGGGAAATGGATCAATGAATGAAACCGCCGCAGAAAGGCTTCATCCAGATTATTTCTGAAATTGGAAGCCAGTATCATCAGTCCGGGATAATCCTCCACTCTTTGTAATAAATAACTTACTTCCTGGTTGGCGTACTTATCATGGGCGCTTTGCACATTAGTTCGCTTACCAAACAAGGCATCCGCTTCATCAAAAAACAGGATCCAGTTCTTGGTTTCTGCTTTTCTAAAAACGCTTTCCAGGTTCTTTTCTGTTTCCCCGATGTACTTTGAAACGATCTGTGAAAGATCGATCCGGTACACGTCTTTTTCAAATTGCTTACCGAGAAGTGCCGCTGTCAATGTCTTACCCGTTCCGGCTGGCCCATAAAACAGTACCCGGTAGCCGGGTTTTATTTTTCTGCTCAAATTATTATCTGCTGCAAAGAGATGATGGTATTTCAGCCAGTTACTTATTTCATTCACTTGTACCATTGTATGCGGGTTCAGCACCACATCATCCCATATCATACTGGTGGTAATTTTCTTTGCCGGAAAATCGAGGCCAAACCTTGGAACCGTTTCTTTATCAAACAATATCCGGTCCACCCAGTCCTGGCCTATAATGATCCGGCCACTCATTACCGGCTCTCCTTCTTTTACCGGTTCCAGCCAGAGGATACCGCTGCGATGAAAGAAGTGATCTTCAGAAAAAAGTTGCTGCACCTGCAGCCGGTCCTCAATATCTGTTCCTGCTAAAATGAACTGGATCGTTTCGCCAGTAGGAAGTAATCCCCTGTGATTATTGGCTTTTACTCCGCCAAACTCAGGAAAATCTCCACCAGATGGAAGATGCTCTGCAATTATAGATGCGAAAAAATCCGGTTGAATATGCGGGACCATTGCCAACATGAGAACAACCCATTCCTCAGTGTTAGGTAATTGTGGCATATGCCGGGCGATATCCTGCCTGATAAGCGTTCCGTTGAATGTCTCCTTTATCCACTTCTCCCATCCAAAAATATTTTTATTGAAATGGCTTTGCATGCGATGAACGATGATATGGCGCAGATCGTTCACTGCTGCTTCGACAGCTATTGTTGGATGTTCCGTTGTATGAAGTTTATAGATCAAAATGCTAATCGTTAAGTTATGATTATTTATGATACTTTTGAAACTGCTATTTGGGTTTACTAACCTTTAATGAGTCTTCAATTTTAGCTTCATTGGCCTTTGGATCAACGCCACAGCAATAGATTCCAAGCGTTTTAAGTACTTCTGCAATATACCGGAAGTTATCTATTCTGTCTGAGTCTTTTTGATCCTTTAGATCGAGTCCCGGCGTTTCAATATTTATATACCGGAGCAGGCTTATCTCCTTTGTATATGCGTCAATGATTTGTCGAAATACATCAGAGATCAATTTTATCTTATCACCAAATGAAATGATCGGAAAATCAAGTATGAGATTCATAATATAATCTGCCAGTTTTATATATTTATCATATGCCATCCCCTTTAAAGCTGGAAATAAAGTGGATAGATCTGTAAGGGATTTGCTTGCAGGATCTGTTGGTACTTTGGACTGAAATGCAACATTTACATCTGTGACCTTGAGCCTGTCAAAATCAGCCTGGTTGGTTACCCATATTACTTTATCAGGATTGTCAGGGTCGCCAATATGACATTTGCTTATGTCTTTAGAAGCACACCATAAGAAAATATTTGTTTTCCCCGGCGTCATTAGCTCTTTCTTTGTTGCCACTCCAAATTTCTTATCCAGTTGCTCTCTTAATTCTTTTACCGGATCTTTTCCTTCCTGAGCCACATCCTTGTCAATATCTTTTTTTAAATCGCCGACTCCAGCCTTACCTTTCTTCGCTCTGTACTTACTGGTATCATCTTTTGAATTATTATGCAGCGCCACCACTGGTAAGCTAAAATTATTTGAATACTTCCTTATTGACATAAAGAACTGGATCTGTACGGATCGCATAATCTCAGCCGGATCAGTTGAAGATGCTTTGTCTATTAAATATTGTTCACATCCTGCTGGATCATTATAACAATCCCTGGCTACATCCTGCGGGAACAACCCATTTGGATCAACGGTACCACTGGTACCCGGCACTTTCATTTCTCTGTGGGCACCCGGCTCCAGCAACAATAGATTATATGAACAGTTATCCGCAATAGCTTTGGCAGTCTTCTTGGCATTAGCTTCATCGTTATGAATTACAAGCAATAAAGCACAAGCATTGGGGTCTATTTTATAGGGGTTCAGTTTTGGTGCTGAACTTGCCGTTTTTGCGGGCGTAGCTTTTGCAGCAGGCTTTCGTTGTAATGTGCCGGTCTTTTTTACGTCTTGCTGTATTACATGCGTCAACTCATGTGCCATCATTTTTTTTCCTTCACCTGATTCAGTATTAAATTGTCCTTCATTAAACACCACATTATTTCCAATCGTATAAGCTTTCGCATTGATTGCTTTTGCAGATTCTGCCGCCTCTTTATCGGTATGCACTTTTACACCACTGAAATCATATCCCATTTTTGATGAAAAGAAATGGTTTGCCTGCGGAGACAATGGATTGCCTTTGCCGTTTAAAGAACCGATATAACTGCTCACATTCTTTCCTGAAGTTGCTGTTGTGCCTGCTTCCTTTTTTTGGACTTTTTCTTCTTCCTTCTTGTCTTCCATCTTCATTACCTCTTCTTCTTCTTTTTTATCTTCTGCCCGTTGAACCTTTTCCTCTTCCTTCTTTTCCGGCTGTCGTTGTACTTTTTCCTCTTCTTTCTTATCCTCCATCTTCATTACTTTCTCCTCTTCTTTCTTATCTTCTGCCCGCTGCACCTTTTCCTCTTCTTTCTTTTCCGGCTGTCGTTGTACTTTTTCCTCCTCTTTCTTATCTCCCATCTTCATTACTTTCTCTTCTTCCTTCTTATCGCCCATACGATGTACTTTCTTATCCTCGTCTTCGCATTTTTCACATTTACGTTGTATGCTTTGAGTCTGTGCCACAGCAGGTTGAAAGAATGTATCCTGCGACACCCCACCAAAGAAACTTTGTTCAGGCTGGCTTTCCTTTTTAAAGAAAGCTCCATCTGATCTGGATGGTGCGCTGCGGCGGCGGTAGCGGCGGTTGAAAGTTGGTTTCATAATCTTATAATTTTATGAACTTACACTTGCTTTGATCCACATACACGATGGATCCTTACTCGTAATGCTCATTTTTGCTTTGGCTCCTGGCTTTGTACCGTGAAACTTGACTGCTTTATCGCTAATCTGGTCGATAATTATTGTTAAATTAGTGTCGGTCACATTTGTGATCCGCTCCAACAATTTAGTCTTACTTCCTTCCTCTGTGGTGTCAGTTGCTTTTGCTTTAGTAAAAAATTTATCGAGTGCTCCTAAAGTAGTATCATGAATGTTTTTCAAATCACTTGCATGTACCTTTTCATGTGTTTCAGTGTTGTTGATAACATCTTCATTGCCTGGCACTCCCTTTAAATACACATTAATCATTCCTTTACACTGTGTAACACTACTAATATCCCCAGAATCTACATACACCTTCCATACGCTTCCTGATGGTTTTTGAGGAATATGCATACTATAGGTCATTGAATTCGTCGGAATATTTGTCACCGTACTTTCCCACACTCCATTATTTTGCGTTGCTGAAATATCTTTTATACCCGGCATTACTATGGGGTTAGCCGAATGCTGTACTGTAAGATCTTTTCCATTGATATATGGAGTAGTTATACCCACATAGCTTTCCCCAGTTCCGCTTTTTACTGATTCTACAAATTTTTCTGCCATATTGACATCACTTTTTGTAGTGCCACCAAAATTTGTCTTTCTGTTCAATATACCATTATCCTGACTTATATTTTGCTGCACGACATGCATCAACTCATGTGCCATTAACTTTCTCCCTTCTATTGATTCTGTATTATATTGCCCTTCATTAAACACCACATTATTCCCGATCGTATAGGCTTTGGCATTAATGGCTTTGGCAGATTCAGCGGCCTCTTTATCTGTATGCACTTTTACGCCACTAAAATCATAGCCCATTTTGGAAGAAAAGAAGTGATTAGATTGCGCCGGTAACGATTGACCTTTGCCATTTAAAGAGCCGATATAATTACTTACAGTCTTTCCAGAAGTTGCGGGTGAACCTGCTTCCTTCTTTTGTATTTTTTCGTCCTCCTTTTTATCTTCCATCTTCATCACTTTCTCTTCTTCCTTTTTATCTTCGGCTCTTTGAACTTTCTCCTCTTCCTTCTTATCTTCTGCCCGCATTACTTTTTCCTCCTCTTTCTTACCTTCCTTTTTCATTACCTTCTCTTCCTTCTTATCTTCCATGCGGTGTACTTTTGATTCTTCCTCACACTTTTCGCATTTACGTTGTATGCTTTGATTTTGTACCGCAGCAGGTTGAAAGAACGTATCATGCGACACCCCACCAAAGAAACTTTGTTCAGGCTGGCTTTCTTTTTTAAAGAATGCTCCTTCGGATCTGGCAGGTGTGCTGCGGCGGCGGTAGCGGCGAGTTACTGTTGATCTCATGTAGGCGTATTTAAAGTTACAAATTCATTGATCTTTTTCACGAGTGCCGCCCTGGCCTCGGTTTCTCTGCGCATCATCATTCTTCTGAAGGCGCTGTCAACAGGAATGTTCAAATCTTTATGCCGTGTCCATTGTGCAAAAGATTGAGTTCCTTTCGATGTATTCGCTCTCGGACTCATTGCCGCAAAGTTTTCCTGCAGATTTAATACGGCGAGCCTTTGTTCAATGGTCAGGAAGTTAAAATCACTCATTTGCACAATTGTCGCAAATGGTATGATATGATCGGCATTGGCCGTTCCATCTACTGTTAATGATGGAAAGGCCGGATCAGGAGCAGTAGATGGTAATAATGATTGTGCCCAGGCCCTCAATTCAGGTGATGGCGTTTCGCCTCTCAGTCGTTCGTTGTCAACATTTATCACAAGTATCTGCTGTGTGCTGATCATCGTAACAAATTTTTGGAACGGTATGCTGAATGCTGCAGGTTGCCTGCGGAATTTATAAGAGACCAAACCCGGATACTCTGATGCAACCACATATGCTAAGAAAGATCCTGTTACATAAGGAGCTTTGATCAGGTCATTAACCTTTACAGGAGAACTTCCGCCCGGCACAAGCTTCTCCCAGGTTTGTGCTGTTATACCTTCCGTGATCGTGGTAGTATTGTAAGTAACTGACGATGCAGGATGATTCAATGGCTTCATAGTGATCTGCTGCGTAGTCGCATTACTGGCCGTTACCACATAATATGTGTCATTGGGTTTATCCATGAACAGATCATTAACTGCTATTTCAGGCCCTGCTTCCTCTTTTCTCGGACCATCTTCCTTGGTCCTTT
This sequence comes from Chitinophagaceae bacterium, assembly GCA_040080515.1. Lineage (GTDB taxonomy): Bacteria > Bacteroidota > Bacteroidia > Chitinophagales > Chitinophagaceae > JJ008. The sequence goes on from JBEBIF010000054.1 coordinate 9,225, forward strand.
GAATAATGTTGTAATTCCAGTTCGTTCCCCCATCAACTACCTCAATGGTACTTACGGTTGCTGTGTTCTTAGTTGCTACGCTTTGTGCCACCGTCTGTGCTTCATCTTTTTTAATGGCACCGTTAGTCAGATATTGTTTTTCCCCTGTATGAATATCCTGTTTTACTCCTGCCACCGGATCTGCGGCCCCATCTCCGCCTCTTCCCATTATTTTATCTATCACCTTAAATGCCGTATCCACACATTTATTCACCAACCACTCCAATGCTTTATCCACCATCTCTCTCGCCTTCTCGATCATCTCACCAATCTTCTTACCTATTCCTCCCAAACCCACTTGGTTAGCAAGGAAACCAATCACTATCGGAATGCCTTTAGCGAGCATTTTTTCAAGAAAGTCTGCTGCCTTCTTCGTATTACCACTTGCTATCTCTGCCACTCCTTCTACAAACGAATTCAATATCTCCAGCATCTGCCGCAGGTATTTGATAAAGGATTGTATCGCTTTATAAATAGCAATACAACTGTTGACAACCGCCATGATACCTGTCGGATCGAGCATACTGAGCAGTTTGGTCACCACAGCAGTTATGATCTTTTCCATGATCCAGTTCTTCACTGCATCCAGCACCGTATCCCACAGGTTACTCAACTGCTCCTGTATCTTATCCCATATAGCGGCCATACCCCGCTCCTGCACATCCTTTATAAATGTCCAGATACCTTCCAGTGTATTGATCATGCTCCTGATCTTCGCCACCTTGGCCGGACCTATCTTCGGATGCTTGGCCAGTTTTTCCCATATCTTTTCCATACTGATGCCCAGCACCTCCAATACCCAACTGATAATTCCTTTTAATGAAAGGTCTTTCAGCTCGGGCACGCCGGCATCTTTCAGCTCCATCGTCAGCCATGCCACCAATCCCTGTATCAGGTGCTGCAATATGTTATCAAAGAACTGTATAAAGCCTTCCTTAATGGCCCTGAGCAAATTCTTCAGGAAGCCGATCGGATCCGCCTTTATCAGGTGGAACGATTTCATCGCATTGGCAATGATCTTATTGATCAGATCAAACGGGAAGTTCATAATGATCAATATCACTTCCACGACGATCTTCACTATTTCAACAACAAACGCAATCAGTCTTCCTATAGGTTCGCCAAACTTGTCAATGATCCGTTTAAAAGTAGCGATCGGGTTTAAGAAATCTTTAAAAGTGAACGATTCCCAAAGGTCTATGAATAACTGGATGATCGCCTCCAGCGTCATATTCAGTTTCTTCACCGCTGCATTGATCTTGCCTACTGCTTTGTCAATAGCGCCACTTTCCTTCATCTGCTGGAACTGTTCCTCGCCTCCATCCATCAAACTCATAAAGCCATGTATCACATTCTCTACCGATCTTGGAACTACCTCGCCTGTAAACGGATCTTTATTGATGATCACCGTCATCAGGAAATAGCCTCTTACTTTTTTCGCTTCAGCAGAGATCCGCTTGAACAATACATCTTTGATCAGCTTCAATATCTCTTTGACCACCCGTTCTACAAAATCCAATACCTTTTTAACCGGGTCTGCAAAAATGTTGTAGATCTTCTCAAATGTCGCTGCAGGTTCCATCAGCGCATCTATCTTCACCATATCCCATATCTTACCAAAGTTGTCAATAATGGTCTGATACAGGTTGCCAAACACCTTTATTCCTTCATCTATATATGCCGCTATTTTCTGGAAGGTGCCGGTTTCTTTCATCTGGTCCCGCTGCATCTTACCTTCTTCACCACCCAATTCCAGCAATGCGTTCAGAATATTAGTTCCATTCCTTGCTACTTTCTGCTTAGTGATCGGATCTTGCTCCAGGATAACACAGAGTAATGGATAAGCTGTTGTTTTCGTTTTGATGAAGTCAACAATCTTATCCAGCAGGAATTTCTTGATCATCTCCAGCAATTCCTTCGCTGCTTTCACCGCAAAATCAATCACACTGTCGATAAACCCGAGCACTATATTGGCACCATTGCGCAATACTTCCATGGGTGATAAGAAGTCCGTCTTACCCAGGCCATCCCAGAATTTTGTAATGGCGCTGAACAAACCATTCACCAGCGTCTTTACTTCTCCCATTTTTTCATCAATCCATGCGGCAGCAGCATCCAGCTGGTGTTGTTCATCCAGTTTTTTGTGGAGTAAGCTGCCACCCGGCATAATGTCAAAAGCAGCTTCAATAAAGTTGCGGCCGTTTCTTTCTACATAGTCGCCGGTTATCGGATCTTCATTTAATACAACCCGCAACGCTTTGTAGCCGGGTATATGCATAGCTACTTGCTGCGCTTTCTGCAACCCGCACTTTTTGGCTTTATCCAGGTCCGTAGTAATACAATCTGTTACAGAACCGGCAAACTCCAGTGCATCATCAATAACAGAACGCTGGATGATGTTCCTGTTTCCTGAAATAAGTTTAGCCTGCACCGGTGGGCCCCGGTCCATCTCATTGCTTTGTTCTGATGTTTCAGCATCGGTATAGGTATTCAAAGAACTATCAGCTGTATCTGTTTTCAGCTGTACGGCATATTTAGCCTGTACATGATTTTCCTCCTTACTGCACTCACTGCATTTAGCATGAATATCGTATGCCTGTTTCTTTTGCACCACAGGCTGACTCGTCAATGCCTGTTTATCCTCATCTTCTTTCTTCTCTTCCTCTTTAGGCTGAACTTTCTTATCATTTATATTGGCTGAAGACTGACCACCGGTTTGTCCGCAGGATCCCTTGGACAAACTTCCTCCGGAATCAACACTCCAGTTACTTAATTCGGGTTTTGCCTGAACCGCAGTTTCCTCTTTGCCATGGCTTTCCTCTTCATGTTCGTCTCCTTCTTTACGATTTACTTTTAATTCTTTTCTCAGGTCCTTAAACGATTTTGGTTTTTCATTGATAGGTGCTTCACCGGTGCTAAGTGGCCCGGTTGCTGTCATCAGCGGACTAAAGAAAGCCGTCCAGTTATCCAGCTTATGATCTACTGTTTGTACCTGGCCACCGAGATTGTCGGCGCCAGCAGTATTACCATTCACTGTTTTTATCGTTTCTCCATTTACACTTTCTACAATAGCAAAATGCGAATAGGCTTTTCTCCATGCTATATCGCCCGGTTTTGGAATGTATCCGGGCGGGTTAACGGCTTCGGGTTTAATAACATTCCTTCCCAACTCCCATTTCGGCATTGGCACCCCGCTTTTATTTAATGCCCAGAATACGAATATGCCACACCAGCTTGGCATCGCATCCCGCATACCTTCCGGATTTACACTGGCAGGGTCACCACCTGGTGCCAATACTGCGCCTTTTGCTTCGCGGTATTTTTTAATATCCTCTTCGGCTACAGTACCGGGAACGGTAGTACCGCCGCTTCCACTTATTATTTTATCTTCTCCAAAAGTTGATTTAAATATTTCCACTAAATGCTGCCATCCCGTCCGGTAGCCATCAGGTCCGGGCAGTTTTGCATTGATCTTTCCTTCCATGCTTTTCGCCTTTGCTACAGCATTGGTTAGTTGTACAGGCACTCCTTCTGCACTGCGATGGATCATTTCTTTCCGGGATACGGAAATAGGTTTAGCCGAAACCGAAGTGGTGGTTTGGGCTGAAGGGGTTGACACAGGTTTACTGGCACCCTGCTGAATGGTATGCGTCAGCTCATGTGCAAGCAATGTGCTACCGCCTGCAGATGTGGGTGAATATCTACCTGCATTAAAATAAATATCATTGCCATGTGTGAAAGCCTGGGCATTGATCTGGCTGCTCATACTTTCCGCATAGCTGCCGGTATGAATGCGAACTCCGGTGAAGTCTGCATTGAAACGGCTTTCCATAAACTGTCTTGTATCTCCGGGCAATACACTGCCACTTCCTTTTGAGGAAGACAATGATTGTTCAAACGGTATGGAACTGGTTGGCGGGCCCCGTCCGCTTCGTTGAATGACATCTGAACGATGTATAGAGATATTTTTCCGGTTGACATGCGTATCACTTCCTGAAGCAGCGTCTGCTTCACAACAGGAAGCCTCACCTGATGTTTCTTCGCTACGCTGAATCTTTCTGAACAACTTTGCCTGAACTGGTTCTTCTTCTTTTTCTTTACATTGAATCCTGTTTGCAAGCCCTGTATCTGGTTTGGCCTGTACTTTATCAGGCTCCTCCTCCTTTCGTTGTGGTTTTTCTTCTTCCTTCTGTGCTGGCGCAGCTGTGGGTTCTGACATACGCATCACCTGGTCTGCCATGGCATCTGCCTCTTTCTCCTGTGGATCATCGGGGCTGCTAACGGAAAGTTTGGCTTGTACTGATTTTGGTGCAAAGAAAGAAGTGGGTTCCTTGGCACCAAAAAAAGATTCCTCCCCTGCTTTTCTGAAAAAAGTAGCCTGACCCGCCTTACGTTGTATGGCCGGAGCATGGTTATTTGTTTTTTCAGCAGTAGAAAACATGAACTTATTTATTTTAAAAGACCCACTCTGTTTTTAACAAATACTTCATCCAGGGCAATTTTATCATTGAAATATTCCACGGTAAACTTTGCAATAGCATATCAAACGGTTTCTGTTCCACCTGCAAATACCATTGGTCGTTCTTAAACGACAATTTTCCATCCCGTACCAGGAATGATTCCCGGAGACCGGTAACAGAGGTATCCTTTATTATGCTCCAGTATTCAATAACGGATAATAACAATTCTGTGGCTTCTTCCTTTTCAACTGCAGATAATTCTATGGATGTATCAACAGGCGTTTCCATCTCAAGTCCGCAAAGGATCTTTGCCAGTCCCAGTTCAAATTCTGCGACATGGTCCTGTCCGCTGGCCAGATATTGCACCAGGCAAACGGCTTTATTCATGTCCGTTATCTTACCTCCTTCGAATAAGGATAGTTTTTTGAAAATAAGTGGCAAGAACCCTGCTGCTATCACCAATCCGGCATTGCTGATGTAAAACCCATCTGCTGCTTCGCCAGCTCTAAGATCCCGGTTTTGCTTTTTTTCTTGCGATGGCTTATTGTCAACATCGGGCGCTTTTAAAATATCTTCTGCTTGTTGCGCTTTTCCTTCCTCTGCT
>JBEBIF010000397.1:0-3371 GCA_040080515.1 Chitinophagaceae bacterium
GAACAGGCATCTTTACTATACGAATACGCTTAGTAGCGGAACGAACAAGCCTGTTGTGGATAGAATACGAATTGTAAAGTTGCTAAAATAGCAGATGCAACAGAGCGAACAAGCATCTTCACAAAACAAACACCCTATGTTGCCAAACGAACAACCACTGTTGCGGACAGAATACGCATTGTAAAAGCCGTTAAAAAGCTTTGTATTAAATAATACAGGCATTGTTGCGGACAGAACAGGCATTATTGCGGATCATACAGGCATTGTTGCGGACCGAATAGCCATTGTTGCGGACCGAATAGCCATTGTTGCGGACCGAACAGGCGTTGTTGCGGACCATACAGGCGTTGTTGCGGACCAAACTGGTGTTGTCGCAGACCATACAGCCGATGTAATGGATCGCACAACTGTTGTTGGTGAGAGAACAAGCTTAGTTACTGAGAGAATAAGCGTTATAATGTAGCCTCCTAAACCTAACCGTAAGTGTACGGTCACATCCACACTCCTTTAATTTAGGTCCACAAAGACCGATCCCTAATTCTCCACATACGCCTTGCTCCATCCGGGTGTGTAAGTGGTGCGCAGAGAATCGATGATATGAGCAGTGTCGGCTACGGCTGCCGGTATCAGGAAAAATAATTTAAAATTGGCCGAGTCAGGCGTTTCCATCTGTATGGAAAGTCCCATGTTCTTTAATTTGGTAAAGCGCTTCAATGCACGGTCCTTCACAGCCGTTTCAATAACAAATTTGAACGTACCTGCGGGTGCTGTTACAGCAAGCGGCGGAGTTGCAGCAGGTGCGGTCTGCACATTATTAGATGCAGTGCCCGAAGTATCGGGAGTACTACCAGCAGTGTTGTTTGGCAGTTCCTCCGTTGGTGTGGATTTTTTCTTAGCGGTGGTATTTTTATACACTTTGTACCCGCCCCAGATGGCAAGGCCAATTCCAGCCAGCAACAGCAGCATCACCAGGGGTCTCTTTACATTCGTTTTTGTCTTCTTGCTGTAAAATATACTTCTGTAATCAGTGGCCGGTTCTTCAGAAGAAGTTGTGCTCGTCTCTTTTGCGGATATATCTTTCATCCTTTCCAGGATCAATTGCCCGGGACTAAAAGAAAACCCACCCGTCTGCATCTTCGACAGACTGCCGATCCCTTCAAACATAAATGGCTTACCAATATTGAGAAACTGCTTGGCCAGCTCCAGGTGCGAATCAAGATCAGCAGCAGCCAGTGCTTTTATTTTTCCCGTTTGAGCAGCAATAAATGCGATCAGGTCAGGGGATTGTTTTACCGAACTGTTATTTTCAAATGACACTCCTTCCAGCAATATGGGTTTGCCCTGCTTGGTTTGCTCCGCCTCCACAGCAGCAGATGGATCAAGCAGAAAACTGCCAATGCCGGGTAGGTCTAACCGTTTATGGGTGTATAGGAATTGGGCGAGCAGTGGTGCAAATTTCAAAGCCTTAACATATTAGACCTGTAAGATAGATATTTTGTGTCGTGGATACAAGTCCATCGATTTTCCTGGTTTATCTTTGCCTCCTGCTCCCCAAAATTCAATCGGGCAGAAACCCCATCATGCTTACGGATGAAGAAAAAAGATTCTTGGAATACTGGGAATATAACAGGGGCCGCAAAAAAAGACTAATGTGGCGGCTGGCTGCAGGTCTTCCACTCGGCGTATTCCTGGCAGTGGCCATCTTTATAAACTATTTTTCCGGCTGGTACCAGCGGGCAGCCATGGAAGTAAATATTAATACGTCTGGTGTGCTGGTAGTATTGATCGCCCTTATTGGTATCATCGTATTTGTCGTGGTCTTTTCCAGCCGCCACCGGTGGGAAATGAACGAACAACGGTATAAGGAACTGCTCGCAAAAAAGGATATTTCATGATTTTTCCTTTCTTTGCAGCGAATCGGCCTGACGAGGGGTCTATTACACAGTTTTCTTATCTAAACCCATTTCATGAAGAAAGTCTTTTGGATCATATCTGTTGCGATATTATTAACGGGCGGCATTGGTTGTATAAAAGAGACCGGCTGCCAGCCTAAATCAGTGGCAAGTGAGGAAGGTGCGATACTGAGCTTTGCGGCTAACAGTAGTATTGCCGGCACCACGCACAGCAGCGGTGTGTATTACCAGGTGGTAAGCCCCGGAAGCGGTGCCACCCCTTCAGCTACTTCTAAAATATTCGTGACATATACAGGAAAATTGCTCAACGGTACTGTTTTCGATTCTGGAACCACACCGGCAGGCGGATGGGTCTTATCCGGTTTGATCCCCGGCTGGCAAATTGGTCTGCCACTCATTCAGAAAGGCGGCGTGATCAAACTGATCATACCTTCCTCACTGGCATATGGTTGCCAGGATACCGGCCCCATTCCCGGCAATTCGATCCTGTATTTTGAAATTACTCTAAACGATGTTCAATAATAGCTAAGACTATCTGCTTTTGCTCTACCCCTGGCTTTACAGTCAGGGGTTTTTAATTGTACTTTTGATACAAATATTTCATTTTGTCTTACGAAGCCATTTCCGCATTCGACATTTTTAAAATAGGAGTGGGCCCCTCCAGTTCTCATACACTGGGACCATGGCGGGCAGCACAACGCTTTGCCCAAACACTTCAGCAAAACAATAGTTTAAAAGATGTTACCACCGTCCGGGTACTGTTGTACGGCTCTTTGGCCAAAACAGGAAAAGGACATGGCACAGATGTGGCGGTACAGCTCGGCCTGTGCGGAGATGATCCCGTTACATTTGCGGTTGACCAGATCGATGCAAAGGTCCAGGATATAGCGGCCATGCGGAAGATCGTATTACTGGGATTGCATGAAGTGGATTTTAACCCGTCAGAAGATATTGAATTCCTCATTACAGAAACATTACCCTTTCATCCCAATGCCGTTACCTTTTTAGCCGAAACAAGAAAAGGAGACTCCATTGCTGAAACCTTTTACTCTGTAGGCGGTGGATTTGTGGTAAAAGAAGGAGAATCTGTATCGGCAAAAGACGCCGCACAATTACCTTTTCCGGTAAATACAGCAGAAGACCTGCTGCACTGGTGTATAAAAACGGGTATGTCCATCAGTGAGATCGTACTGGAGAATGAGAATGCCTGGCGGCCGGAAAAAGACAGCAGAGAAGCGATGCTGAATATCTGGCGGGTGATGAAAGAGTGCATCTACCGGGGGGCACATACGTCAGGGATATTGCCGGGCGGACTCAATGTAAAACGTCGCGGCGCTGAGCTGAGCAGGAAATTATTGGGTAAAAAGGAATACGGAAATTACGATGAATGGATCGCTGCCATTCGCTCCGGTGGTAATGATTTCAAGTACACCCTGGATTGGGTAAGCTGTTTTGCAT
>JBEBIF010000055.1:0-14293 GCA_040080515.1 Chitinophagaceae bacterium
AGAATCCAAAATCCAATCCGAAGTTGAATTGGGAAGTACTCTGCCATTTAAGCGATTTGTTGGGAAGGCTGGCGATCGTATATCCATTCTGCTGACCGCCTGTTCCTTGTCCGAAATTATACGCCGAAGCTCCCAGCAACCCTAATGTTGAATAAGGATTGATTCCCTGGCTGGCGGCTACGCCCCATCCTATCCTGAGTTTAAGGTTATTGATAAAAGACATGCCAGACATGAATTTCTCATTCATCGCATTCCAGGCAACTGCAAAGGCGGGATACGTGTAGTATTGATTTCCGGGTGATAAAACAGACGATCCATCCCGGCGCACGGTACCCGTCAGGCTATAACGGTTGTCAAAGCTGTAAGTAACACGGCCCATAAGAGAGAGCAGCCCTCTTTCCCAGAAATAATTTGCTCCGTTGGCACCAGGATTTATACTTGCTGCCTGGAAAAGATTTTTGTTTTGCATAAAATCAAAAGGCACTCCGATAGCCGTTACAAATGCGCTGGTGGATTGTGATTTTTGTGCACTATACAGAGCGGTAACACCGATCCGGTGTTTTTCCTTTATTGTTTTCTCATAGATCAATAGATTCTCGATAGTGTATTGCCAGAACTCCGTGTTGCGGATGCTCGCTGTAGATTGGCTTTGGGCCAGGGCGGTATTTACATAAGTACCGGGACCCGAATAGCCGTCTCCTTTATCCTGGTAATAATCAAGACCTACGTTGATTCTGTATTTTAAACCTTTTATGATATCCACCTCGCCATAAAAACTATTGAACGTTCTCAATCTCCGGTTCCGGGAAAGAATGGCTTCGCTTCTTGTTTTAAGTGTAAGGGGATTAAATAAGTTATCTGTTCCTCCTGTCAATATCTGGAGATTTACAGTGCCATCGGGATTATAGGGATTAGCTAATGGAGTTATTCGCATCAGGCCACTTGTCACTCCGCTTCCACCGGGTGTATTTTGAACTCCCACTGAGTTGAGGGTGCTGAGCCCGATCCTGATACGCTTGCTTAACTGGTGGTCCATCGCACTGCGTATCGTATATCGTTTGTAATCCTGGTTAGGAATAATACCCCCTTGCAGGAAATAGCCAAGGCTCATTGAGTACTTACTTCTATCATTACCACCTGATATACTCAGGTTGTGATTGGTCATCGGGGCGCTTTTGTATATAAGGTCCTGCCAGTCGGTAGAGACCCCGGCGGCCAAAGCTGCCAGTTCGGCGGTAGAATTGGGCCAGGGTTGTGAGCCCGGAGTAGTGTTATGACCTTCAGCAGCATCCAGTTTCAATTGTGCGTACTCAGCTCCGTTATACACGTTCAGATTCTCCATTACTTTTGTTACTCCATAATAAGCGTCATAACTGAAACGCACTTTACCGTTTGCACCTCTTTTGGTCGTAACAAGTATCACACCACCTGCTCCTCTCGAACCATAAATAGCAGTCGCAGATGCATCTTTTAATATCTCCAGGCTGGCAATATCGTTAGGACTGATATCATTCAGGTTCCCTGAATAAGGGATACCATCAACTACCAGCAAGGGTGCATCGGCCTGGTCTGCGTTCGCAGCTTCCAATGCCTGCTGGCCTGCTGCCGCGCCACCGCTTGGCAGATTCTGATTTGTAGTATTCGCTACCATCGTCCTGTTTCCACGTATCCTTATTTGTGAACCAGCACCGGGCACAGAACCTGTAGAAGTGATAGTGACCCCTGCAGCATTACCTTTCAACTGGTCTATGATACTATGTGAAGCTGTTCGCAACAGAACATCAGAATTGATCTTGGTAATAGCGCCGGTGACATCTCTCCTTCTTTGCGTACCATAACCTATCACCATTACTTCGTCGAGGTTACCGGACTTAAGCGAGAGCTGCACATTGACAGTTGTATTATCTCCGACAGTTACTTCCTGATCGGTATAATCCACATTGCTGATCACCAGGACATCCCCTTTGGAGGCAGAAAGGGAAAAAATTCCGTTCTCATTGGAAGTAGTTCCGGTATTCTTTCCTTTTATTACAACTGAGGCCCCTGATAAAGGAGCACCTTGCTCGCCCGTTATTTTACCGGTAATGGTTTTTTGAGCATAAGCAACTACACTGCTTGCAAGCAAACCCACGAGCATCAACAAAGGGAAGGCGATCTTTTTTGTTCGCAGCAGTGTTAACATTTTTTGTTTGAGGTTTTGAGATTTTTTCATGTTTGTCATTTTGCAGTAAACAGAGTTGGTTAATATTCATTTTGGAGGTGGGTAAGTTCTCCCGGTCTAAGCGTCGCTGATAAGAGGTAATGAATAAAGAGTGGAGAGATATCTCCCGGGTAGTATCCTGTTGCACACAGGTAAAGAAGAAAGTTCCTGGTAATATAACCTGTCATTTCTCATATAGCAACAATGTGCTTCGGCACATTTAATCGTTTTGGGGCAAGGCCTGAAAAAATCCTTTACATGACGAATATAGAAGATTTTATTAAAAATGCAACCGATTGCAAATTTTTTATTTTTTTCGCCCCTGTTCCCTAAAACAAGCCTGATCCGGGAAAAGGGTGCGGTTTCCTGCCCTGGTTCCTGAAAAGTGTCACGGGGTGATTTTACCAATGACAACCAGCAAACATTCATCAACAATTTGTTTTGTTAATCGATTCGACTTCAATACATTTATACCTGCAAGCCTTCAAAACAGCCTGTAACCGATTGCAATATGAAGAGCAAAAAAGAGATAACTATCTATGATATTGCCCAAAAAGTGGCTTTATCATCCGCCACGGTAAGCCGGGCCCTCCAGGACCATCCTGCCATCAACAAGAACACCCGGAAAAGGATCCAGGAAGCCGCAAAAGAACTCGGCTACCGGCATAATACATTTGCCAGCAGCCTTCGCAAACAAAAAACACATACCATCGGTGTATTGCTTCATGAGCTGAACAGTAACTTCATCACCTCTGTATTAGCTGGTATTGAAAAGGTGACCACCGAAGCCGGTTACGACATTATCATTGCCCACTCCGGTGAAAGCTATGAGAAAGAAGTTGCCAACGCCAATAACCTTTTTCATAAACGGGTAGATGGGGTCATCGCTTCCCTTTCTTTTACTTCTAAAGACCTGAACCATTTCGAACAATTTTTTGAAAAGAACATCCCCGTTATCTTTTTTGACCGTGTGGATGAGAACAGTGAAAAGACCCATGTCATTATTGATAACTACCGGTGCGGGTATATCGCCACCCATCATCTTATTGAACAGGGATGCAAGCGTATAGTGCTGTTAACAGCTAACCTGAAACGAAACGTATATGCCCAGCGGCACCGCGGATACACCGATGCGCTGTACGATGCCGGTATAGAATATAATAAAGACTACGTTCTGGTTAAAGACCTGAGTGAGAAAAGTGCCATTGAAGCAGCGCATGAAATACTAAAGATGCAGCCTCGTCCCGACGGACTTTTTGTTACCAACGATTTTAAAGCCGCTGTTTGTATGCATGAATTAAAACGTCACGGGATAAAAGTGCCCGGGGATATCGGCATCGTCGGTTTTAATAATGATGCGATAAGTAAAATAATAGACCCGCAATTAACCACCATCAATTACCCGGGTGAAGATATGGGAGAGATCACTGCAAGAAACCTGGTCAATCATTTAAAAGGCGTGTCGAACTTATCTGCCACCAACAGGATCATCATTAAATCAGAACTCATCATCCGGGAATCATCCGTAAGGAAAAAATGAAAAAACCGATCGCCATACTTTTCTTCACCTTTCTGCTTACCGGTATACAGGCGGAAGACGGCTACCGCCTCTGGCTTCGCTATGATAAGATTACAAACACTGCACAATTAAATAAGTATATCGCTGCCATCCGGTTTCCTTTTGTAACAGGCAATTCAGCTACCACCGCTATTATACGGGATGAGTTATCAACAGCCTTGAGCGGTTTGTTTGGTTTAAAAATTCAGAGCAATTCGGGCAACCTGGCTGCTGCCACATTGATCTGCGGAACACCAGCCCAAACCCCGGAAATTAAAAATCTATCCGCCCCGCTCCGGTTGCCGGAAGCAGGTACAGAAGGCTTTGTTATTTCCTCCCAGCTTATCCGGGGAAAAAAAAGAATCGTTATTGCCGCCAACACAGACATTGGTGTACTATATGGTGTGTTTCATTTTCTGCGTCTTTTACAAACACAACAGTCCATCGAAAACCTGAAGATAATTTCCGTTCCAAAGCTGAAATTAAGAATGCTGAATCATTGGGACAATCTCAACCGCACTGTTGAAAGAGGATATGCGGGCTTTAGTATCTGGGATTGGCATAAACTTCCGGTCTATATTGACAAAAGATATCTTGATTATGCAAGGGCCAATGCCTCCATCGGTATCAATGCTATTTCATTAACGAATGTAAATGCCAATGCCACAGTCCTGACTGAACCCTACCTGGAAAAAGTAAAAGCATTGGCTGATGTGTTTCGTCCTTATGGGATAAAAGTTTTTTTAACCGCCCGTTTCAGTGCGCCTGTTGAGATCGGGGGATTGAAAACTGCTGACCCGCTGGATCCTATGGTGCAACAATGGTGGAATGAAAAAGTAAAAAAGATATACTCTCTTATTCCCGACTTTGGCGGCTTCCTGGTAAAAGCCAACAGCGAAGGGCAACCGGGACCGCAAAACTATAACCGGAATCATGCGGATGGTGCTAATATGATGGCAGATGCCGTAAAGCCTTTTGGTGGCATTGTTATATGGCGGGCATTTGTGTACAGTAATGAAAATCCTGAAGACCGGCACAAACAGGCCTACAACGAATTTGTTCCCCTGGATGGAAAATTCAGATCCAATGTAATGATACAGGTAAAGAATGGCGCTATTGATTTTATGCCGCGAGAACCTTTTCACCCCCTTTTTGGTGCGATGCCCAAAACACCACTGGTGATGGAGTTCCAGGTAACACAGGAATACTTAGGCCAGTCAACCAATTTGGTTTATTTAGCCCCGCTATTTAAAGAAGTACTGGAAAGTAATACTTATTATAAAGGACAGGAAAGCACTGTTGCCAAAGTGATTGACGGCAGTCTTGATAATCATACGCTGAATGGCATGGCAGGCGTCGCCAATATCGGCAATGATATCAACTGGTGTGGTCATCCCTTTGCACAGGCCAACTGGTATGCATTGGGAAGACTGGCCTGGAACTATGACCTGTCAAGCGAGCAAATAGCCGATGAATGGTTGCGGATGACCTATACCAACAATCTCTCTTTTCTTTCAACAACATCAAAGATGATGATGGAAAGCCGTGACATCATGGTTCAGTATTCCAATCCCATCGGCTTACATCATATCATGGGTACCGGTCATCATTATGGCCCCGCTCCCTGGGTAAGCAACTTAAACAGGCCGGAATGGAACCCCGTCTATTATCACAGGGCTGACAGTGCAGGAATTGGTTTTAACAGAACAGCTACCGGCAGCAATGCATTAGGACAATACCATCCCGGAGCAAGAAAACTTTGGGAAGACATGAATACCTGCGAAGAAAAAAATCTTTTATGGTTTCATCATGTGCCCTGGAATCATACAATGAAAAGCGGGTTAACCTTATGGAATGAATTGTGCCGGCAATACTATACCGGCGCTGAAAGAGTAAAGAAACTGCAGCAAACATGGGAAGGCTTACAACAGTTCGTCGATAAAGAACGGTTTGACCAGGTAAAAATGTTATTGCAGGTGCAGTACGATGAAGCGATATGGTGGCGCAATGCCTGTTTGCTGTACTTCCAGACATTCAGCAAACAACCCATCCCGCCTGCATACGAACAACCGGATAAAACATTGGAATACTATAAGAGCTTACGTTTCCCCTTTGCACCGGGCGGCGGGCAATAAATAAACTACAATGAGCACAACAACAAAAAAAGTAGCAATTGTAACCGGAGGTGGCTCCGGGTTGGGATTGGCCATTGCAAAAGAATTTACTCAAAATGATATTCTGACCATCATCATTGGCAGGGATGAAGAGAAATTAAAAGCAGCAAAAGAACAACTGGGAGAAAACTGTTTCTATAAACCTTGCGACCTGGCTGCTCTCAAATCCATTCCCCCGCTCATTGAAAACATCATCAAAGAATTTGGCCAGGTTGATATTCTGGTCAACAATGCCGGCATCAACCAGAAAAAAGAATTTACAGAAGTAACAGATGAAGAGTTTCAGAATATCATCACTACCAACCTGTCCTCCGTTTTCAGCATAAGCCGGGAAGTAGTAAAACATATGCTTACCAAAAATTCAGGTTGCATTATTAATATCAGCTCCATGGCGGCGCAGTATGGCCTTCCAAAAGTAATTGCGTACAGCGCCAGTAAAACGGCCATTGATGGTATGACAAGAGCTATGGCCGTTGAGCTTTCACCAAAAGGGATAAGGGTGAATGCCATTGCACCGGGGTTTATTTATTCGGCCATGACAGAAAAAGCATTGAACAGCGACCCGGAACGAAAAGCTAAAGTGTTTAACCGCACCCCAATGGGAAAAATGGGCCAGCCGGAAGACATTGGCGCTGCTGCGATGTACCTGGCCAGTGATGCCGCAAAATTTGTTACCGGAATTATATTGCCTGTTGACGGTGGTAACAGTATCGGGTTCTGATCTGCCACAAGCTGGATGCCCAGCCATAGTATTGTGCCGGTGCTTCGTTCAGCATTTGATTAGTAACTAAAAGATGAAACAAACCATTTTGCTTGCCGTTGTTATTTGCCTGGGCCTGGTAAAAGGCCGGGCACAACTTATATCCGTTACAAAAAGCAGTTTTCCATTGGAAGAAGCGAGGATACTGGTTGATGAAAACGATCATGCATTGGTAAAAAAATCTGCAGAACTGTTGCAGCAGGATGTGGAAATGGTAACAGGAAAAAAGATAGCTATCATCAATACGCTAGACAAGTCTTACCAAAACATCATTTTGATTGGCAGTATCGGCCGGTCAGCATTGATAAAAGAATTGATCGAAAAGAAAAAACTCACTGCTGCTTTTGTTACCAACAAATGGGAAGCCTTTCAAATAAAAAACATTACCAACCCATTCAGTCATGTAAATAATATTTTAACGATCGTGGGCAGTGACAGAAGAGGGACCGCCTATGGTGTACTGGAATTATCAAAACAAATGGGTGTCTCACCCTGGTATTGGTGGGCTGATGTACCCGTAGTAAAAAAAACCAGTTTGTATATAAAGACAACTGCTTTCCTGGCAGATGCACCCAAAGTAAAATACCGTGGCATCTTTATCAATGATGAAGCTCCCTGCCTCAGCAGATGGGCCGGTGCTACATTCGGGGGCTTTAATCATAAATTCTATTCAAAAGTATTTGAACTGATCCTTCGCCTGAAAGGAAATTATATCTGGCCTGCTATGTGGGGCAATGCCTTTTATGATGATGACTCCATAAACATTAAAACAGCGGATGACTACGGGATCGTTATCGGCACCTCTCATCATGAGCCATTGATGAGAGCACATGATGAATGGAGAAGATATGGAAAAGGTAAATGGAACTATGACAGCAATGAAGTGAAACTAAAAGAATTCTGGAAAGCAGGAATGCAAAGGGCCACTAACGAAAAAATAGTAAGTGTGGGTATGAGAGGTGATGGCGATGAACCGATGAGCCGGGAGACAGCCACTACCCTGCTGGAACGTATTGTAAAAGACCAGCGTACGATAATAGAAGAAGTTACTGACAAGCCCGCAGCAAATACACCACAGCTTTGGGCACTATATAAAGAAGTGCAGGACTATTATGACAAAGGAATGCGAGTGCCGGATGATGTTACGCTGTTATTATGTGATGACAACTGGGGCAATATCCGCAAACTTCCCCACCCGGGTGAGAAACCAAGAAAAGGAGGTTATGGCATTTATTACCATTTTGATTATGTGGGCGGGCCGAGAAATTATAAATGGATCAACACAAACCCAATACCCAGGGTATGGGAGCAAATGCATATGGCCTGGGAATACAATGCCCGGGAAATATGGATCGTAAATGTGGGAGATATCAAACCCATGGAATTCCCGATTTCCTTTTTCCTGGATTATGCCTGGAACCCTGATAAGATCGGTGCAGCAGACCTGAAAAAATATACGGAGCAATGGGCTGCTGCGCAATTTGGTGAAAAGTATGCCAGGGATATTGCTGACATCATTACCAAATACGGCAAGTATAATGGAAGAAGAAAACCGGAGTTGCTGGATGCAACAACTTATGAAATTTATACGGAATGGGATAAAGTAACAGGAGAGTACAATGACCTGTTGTCCAAAGCAGATAAAATAAATAACCTCTTGCCCGCACAATACCGTGATGCGTACTTTCAACTGGTGTTGCATCCTGTAAAAGCAAGTGCCAATCTATACAACCTCTATAATGCAGTGGCCTGGAACAGGGTGCTGGCAAAAGAACGGTCAGCTGAAGCAAATGCGTATGCAGATAAGGTAAAACAATTTTACAATACTGATTCCCTGATCACATTGCAGTACCACCAACTGGGTAATGGTAAGTGGAACTATATGATGAGCCAGACACATATTGGCTACACAAACTGGCAGCAGCCACCCTTTAATAAAATGCCGGAAGTCAGGTATGTACCCGCTGATTCAGCAATAGGTTCTATTGATAACGCTATGATGATACCAAAAGAAGCAACATATCCCAAAAATCAGAAGACAAATATTTTTTATGAGCGTAGCGGTTATGTTTCTATTGGATCAGCACATTACACCAAAGCACTTAATAACAATGGTATCACCTGGAAAATACTGCCCGACCATGGAAGGACCGGTGATGCCATCACCACATTCCCGGTCACTGCCCCGGCACAACATCCAGGCAGCAATGCACCACAACTACAGTATGAGATCCATACATACAGCAGCGGTGATTGTAAGATCAGCGCTTATTTCTCTCCCACACTGAATTTTCATAATACAGAGGAAGGATTGCAATATGCCATTTCTGTAGATGATGAAGTGCCACAGATCATCAGCATCAATGCGGAAGATAAAAACACAGGCAGAGGAATCTGGAACAAATGGGTGAGTGAGAATATTATTATCAAAACAACAAAGCATAACATAGCAAAACCCGGAAAACATATCGTCAGATACCGGATGGTGAACAGCGGAGTGGTGTTGCAGCAACTGGTGGTTGAATTTGGGGTACAGCCGGGTTATCTCGGTCCCCCTGAAACAAAAAACAAATGATCCTAATCAAAACTTCTTATGAATAAAAATAATTTCTTTTACCCGGTTATTGTTGCCACCATCCTGCTGGCAGGTTGTGCCGGCAACAAAAAGATATCATCTGACCCAGTTTCATTAAAGGAGGCATATCAAAAAGATTTTCTTATTGGCACCGCTTTGAATACCCGGCAAATAGAAGAAAAGGATACACAGTCAACGATTCTTGTAACCCAACAGTTCAATGCCATCACTCCTGAAAACATTATGAAAAGCGAAGTGATACACCCGGAATGGAACAGATACAATTTTGAACTGGCAGATAAAATAGTAGCGTACGGGAAAAAGTATAACATGAAAGTAAACGGGCATACACTTATCTGGCATAGCCAGTTGCCGGGGTATGTCCGCAGCATGAAAGATGCAGATTCTGTAAAACGGTTCTTTACTGATCATATAAACACCATCGCTGGCCGGTACGATGGCAAAATAGCCTCCTGGGATGTGGTAAATGAAGCACTGGAAGAAGATGGCAGTTTGCGCAAAACCATTTTCCTGGAAAAACTGGGGCCCGACTATGTAACCAGCGCTTTCGAACTCGCACAAAAAGCAGCACCTAATACGGAATTGTATTACAATGATTATAATATAGAACAGCCAAAGAAAAGGGCCGGTGCTATTGCATTGATAAAAAAGATCCAGGCAAAAGGCATTCGCATAGATGGTGTGGGCATACAAGGACACTGGAGAGCATACAATATTCCTCTGGAGGAAATTGAAAAAAGCATTCTTGAATTTTCTGCCTTAGGTAT
The DNA here is from genome assembly GCA_040080515.1 of Chitinophagaceae bacterium. Taxonomy (GTDB): domain Bacteria; phylum Bacteroidota; class Bacteroidia; order Chitinophagales; family Chitinophagaceae; genus JJ008. The sequence goes on from JBEBIF010000055.1 coordinate 10,056, forward strand.
CAAGGTAATGTTTACAGAACTGGACCTGGGCGTATTGCCCAATCCCTGGGATTCCGATGCAGCAGATGTAAACAAGACTGCTGAATACAGTGCTAAAATGAACCCTTATGCCAATGGGCTGCCCGACTCCATGCAGGCAAAACTCACAAAAGGTTATGAAGACCTGTTCAGGTTATTTCTGAAACATAAAGACAAGATAAGCCGCATTACTTTTTGGGGAGTGAGTGACGGACAATCATGGCTCAATGGCTGGCCGATCCGGGGAAGAACGAATTATCCGTTACTATTCGACAGAGAGTTTAAACCCAAACCTGCCTATTATAAAGTGATTGAACTAAAAACAAACCCGGAGCAAAAAGATGAAACTAAAAGATCTTTTTGAACAAATACTAAATCAGCAATATGGTTACTACCCCATCACAAAAATTATCCGTAAAAGAAAAAATAGGTTACAGTCTTGGTGATCTTGCTGCCAACCTGGTATTTCAAACCCTGGTTACCTACCTGGCCTATTTTTATACTGATATTTATGGCCTTGATGCGAAACATGCTTCTGCTATAACGCTTACGGTCGGCCTTATTGCGGCCTTTGCATTTAATCCAATTATCGGAGCATTGGCCGACAGAACAAATTCCAGATGGGGAAAATTCAGGCCGTGGATATTATGGACTGCCGTTCCATTGGGTGTGATCGCATTGCTTGCTTTCAGTACGCCCCACTTTGCTTACAAAGGAAAAGTGATCTATGCTGTAGTAACCTATACACTCCTTCTTTTACTTTATGCTGCAAATAATCTTCCCTATGGTGCACTGAGCGGTGTAATAACCAGCGATATGAAAGAACGGAACAGCATGTCCGCCTATCGCTTTGTGGCGGTCATGTTTGCACAGTTCTTTGTGCAGGTATTTATGTATTCCATTATTATATCGGCAGGAAAAGGCGATAAAGCGGCAGGTATAGAAAAAGTAATGACATGGTTAGCTATCATTGGGACGGTAATGCTGGTCATAACTTTTCTTACAACCAAAGAAAGAGTTATACCCAAACCTGAACAAAAATCCAGTTTAAAAGAAGATTTAAGTGATCTGGGCAAGAACAAGCCCTGGTTTATTATGCTGGTACTAACCACCCTTGTTTTTATAACACTGGCAATGAAAGGTGGCGGGTATGTTTATTATTTTGAAAATTATGTCAACAAAGAAAGTTTGGTAAAATTTATCACCCCTATCACGAACGGCTTATCAGCAATAGGTATGAACTTTTTCGGCAAAGACCCTGTATCGGCCGGGTTCGGGCTATTCAATGCCGGAGGTATTCTTTTCATGATAGTTGGCATTACTTTATCAAAACGCTTTGCCGATAAATATGGTAAAAGGGACGTATTTGGAATTGCATTAGTGATCTCAACACTATTTATTATTTTATTCTACTTTTTTAAGCCCCGATCCGTTGAGCTGATGTTTGCATCGCAAATACTTCATGGTTTTTTTTACGGTATCACCATTCCCCTGTTATGGGCGATGATTGCAGATGTGGCAGACTACAGCGAGTGGAAAAATAACCGTCGTGCTACTGCTATTATCTTTTCAGCTATGATGGTGGGGCTGAAAGCCGGGCTCACTATCGGTGGCTCATTATTAACATGGATCCTGGGGCTTTACAATTATGTACCAAACAGCAGTACCGGGCAATCAGAAACAACCATCAACAGCACTAAGATGCTGGTAAGCATATTTCCAGCCATTCCGTTTTTAATTGGTGTCGCATTACTTTTTCTTTATAAAATAAATAAAAAAATGGAAGTGCAAATTGAAAGTGATTTAAAAGAAAGACGCAGCTTATAAATTAGTACAAATAACAATTATTCATTTTATGCCGGAAGACAGCATTGAACATATTGACTTTGACGATTTAAACCGCAGGGCGATTTCTCAACCATTGGTAGATCATATTTACACCGCAGACCCATCGGCCCATGTGTTTAACGGAAAGATCTATATCTATCCCTCGCATGATATTGATGCAGGCGATGCTTTTGACGACCTGGGAAGTCATTTTGATATGGAAGATTATCATGTGCTGAGTATGGACACGCCTGGCGGAAGGGCTACAGATAATGGAGTAGCCCTGCATATCAAAGATGTGCCCTGGGCATATAAACAAATGTGGGCACCGGATTGTGTTGAGAAGGACGGCAAATACTATTTTTATTTTCCGGCAAAAAATAAAGAAGATGTTTTCCAGATAGGTGTTGCTGTCGGCGATTCACCAACCGGCCCTTTTATACCACAGCCTGAAGCCATCAAAGGAAGTTTTTCAATTGATCCTGCTGTATTTAAAGATGAGGATGGTTCCTTCTTTATGTACTTTGGTGGTATCTGGGGCGGGCAGTTGCAGCGATGGAGAACAGGAAGCTTTAACGCTACGGAAGGATTAAGCCCGGTCGCACATCTTCCTTCAGCAAATGAACCGGCATTGTGTGCTAAAGTGGTAAAACTTACGGGTGATCTGCTGGAGTTTGCAGAAACACCGAAAGATGTAGTTATTCTTGATGAAAATGGTAACGTCCTTTTACAAGGAGATACTGACCGCAGGTTTTTTGAAGCCGCCTGGATGCATAAGTATAATGCGAAGTATTATTTTTCGTATTCCACCGGTGATACACATTACTTGTGCTATGCCACCGGCGATAACCCTTACGGACCGTTCACTTATGGAGGAAGAATACTCGAACCTGTTGTTGGATGGACATCACATCATTCGATTTGTGAATTCAACAACAAGTGGTATTTGTTTTATCATGATAGCAGTTTAAGCCATGGCGTAACGCATTTGCGCAGCGTAAAGGTCACAGAACTGGAATATGATGAGGAAGGAAAGATAAAGACAATAGTTCCTTATAGGAAATAGCTGAACAGTTCCGTAGTTCCGGATACAGGTGATGATAGCCAAAGGGCCGTGAAGGCAGCACAAGGCTGGTAACAAAATAAAAATACACAATGAAAAAAGCTTTTTCAATTGCATTGTTATTTACTGTATGCATTACAAATGCACAGGATTACAAATCATTTCCCATGTGGAATACTGCATTGCCTACTGAGCAACGGGTAAATGACCTGGTAAACCGTTTAACGCTGGAAGAAAAAGTTGCCCAGATGCTGAATGCAGCTCCTGCTGTTGCCCGCCTGGGTATTCCTGCTTACGACTGGTGGAATGAAGTCCTGCATGGAGTTGCAAGAACACCCTTTAAAGTAACTTCTTATCCACAAGCGATCGGGATGGCTGCCACCTGGGATACCAATTCACTCTACCGGATGGCTGATTACTCTGCATTGGAAGGAAGAGCTATTCACAATAAAGCAATTGAACAGGGAAGAACAAACGAAAGATATTTAGGACTTACTTACTGGACACCCAATATCAATATCTTTCGGGACCCCCGATGGGGACGTGGACAGGAAACATATGGTGAAGATCCGTTTCTTACAGCAATGATGGCAAAAGCATTTGTAAGAGGCTTGCAGGGTGAAGACCCCAAATATTTAAAAGCAGCAGCCTGCGCCAAACATTTTGCAGTGCACAGCGGACCGGAGCCTTCCAGGCATTCAGATAATTTTAATCCTTCCGCATACGATCTGTGGGATACCTATTTACCTGCATTCAGAGAATTAATTGTGAATGCCAATGTAGCCGGAGTAATGTGTGCTTACAATGCTATCAACACACAACCCTGTTGTGCAAACGACCTGTTGATGAACGATATACTCCGCAATCAATGGAAATTTACAGGTTATGTTACCAGTGACTGCTGGGCAGTAGATGATTTTTTCAGGTATCATAAAACACATAAAGATGCAATGACCTCGGCTGCAGATGCCGTACTCCACGGAACGGATGTGGAATGCGGCGCTACAGTATATAAAACGCTGACAGAGGCAGTTAAAAGCGGGCTGATAAAAGAAGAACAACTGGATATCTCATTAAGGCGCTTGTTTACCATCCGCTACAGGCTCGGCATGTTCGATCCTCCCTCTATGGTAAAGTATGCACAAACACCATCATCAGTACTGGAAAGCCCCCTGCACAAAGCACATGCATTAAAAATGGCGCGGCAAAGTATCGTGTTGCTAAAAAATGAAACCAAAACATTACCGCTTAAAAAGACCATCAGGAAAATTGCTGTGATCGGACCAAATGTAGACAACCGCATCGCTGTGCTGGGTAATTATAATGGCTG
>JBEBIF010000398.1:0-3362 GCA_040080515.1 Chitinophagaceae bacterium
CACTGAAGCAGAGTACCTGTTGATGTGATGGGGCTCTCAGTAAAAGGCCTGCCGTCATGGTTCCAGTTCCTGCAGCACAGCATATATGGGAGTAAAGACCAGCATCATAATGATCGGCGATAGTAGCAGCACCTTCGGCACCTTTTATTCCAAAGCCTCCTTCACTGATAAAATAATCGGTGTCGTTGGATAGTTCCGTATTTCTTTTTTGAAGGGTGTATTCTTCACGGCTAAGGAATACTAATTTCATTCCAAGCTGCCGGGCCTGCAAAAGTGTGGAAGAAAGAGACCGGGCCTCTTCTCCACGGATAATGCCTGTACAATTGAAATGATATTGCTTGCTTGCTGCTGCTGTTGCTACAATATGATTGGACCAGGCGCCGCCGAAAGTAACAATGTTGGTTTTTCCCAGTTGTTTTGCTTCCTCCAGGTAACGGAGGAGTTTGAAGTATTTGTTACCCGAGATGAGCGGATGAATAGTATCCAGCCGTAGTACGGAGACGGTAATCTTTTTTTCCCTGAATAAAGGAAGTAATACATTGTCTGTTGTTATAAGGCTGAGATCTGTGTCCTGCATAATATTGTGATGACGTGGCTAATTTACTTTAATTTCGTTGCCAATTTTAAAATAGCGTATGAAACCAACCCTGGTAATATTAGCGGCCGGTATGGCCTCCCGGTATGGAAGTATGAAGCAGGTGCAGGGCTTTGGCCCCGGTGGCGAAACGATAATGGATTATTCCATCTTTGATGCCATCCGGTCTGGTTTTGGAAAAGTGGTGTTCATCATCCGCAAAGAGTTTGCAGATAATTTCAAATCCATATTTGAACCAAAACTGAAAGGAAGAATTGAGACTGCATATGCTTTCCAGGAACTCGATTTTTTTACAGATGGATTCCCCATCCCGGTGGAACGTACCAAACCCTGGGGTACTGCCCATGCGGTGCTTTGTGCAAAGGATACGGTGAAGGAACCGTTTGCGGTGATCAATGCGGATGATTTTTACGGGTATAATGCCTTTAAGAATGCAGCAGCCTTTCTGAATATAGAATGTGCCGATAACAAGTATGCGATTGTAGGATACGATCTGTTAGGTACTTTATCGGAGCATGGCACAGTAAACAGGGGCATCTGTGCGTTAGATCATGACGGTAACCTGGCATCTATTACAGAACGCATTAATATTGCTAAAAGAGACGGAAGGATCACAGCCGATGACGGTTTAGCGCCTGCTGAACTTTCTTTGAATACCAGGGTGTCAATGAACTTTTGGTGCTTTGCTCCCACTTTCTTTACTTATACGCAAAGACTTTTTGTTGAGTTCTTAGCCAAACGGGGTAATGAGCCAAAATCTGAATTTTTTATTCCCATTGTCGCAGATCAGTTTATAAAAGAAGGAGGGACAATTGCAGTTATTCCCACCTCATCACTGTGGTTTGGTGTAACGTATAAGGAAGATGCACCTTTTGTAGAACAAAGCCTGAATGCCCTTATAAAAGACGGAGAATATCCACAGCACCTTTGGGATTAAAATAGTTGTAAAAAGAAAAGCTACCTGCCCGTTGGCCGATAGCTTTATTTTTTTATAGGGATAATTTTATTAATCTCCTTTTACCATAAACACATATTCCTGAATCTTCTTCACCTGTTGCTGCTTGTCCATGCCACGAACCGCTGACTTGGCAGAGAGCTTCAGGGACTGATAAACAGTGTCTTTCTTCAATTGATCCACCGCATCAAAAATGTACTTGGACTGAATAGCAAATGCTACTCCTTCTGATTCTGTTTCCTTTGTGCTTAATATACCGATCACTTCGCCATTATGATTAAATACCGGCCCGCCACTGTTGCCACGGTTGGCTGCAATACCCAATTGGCAGCTGAGGGTGTCGCCGTTGAAACCGGTTCTGGCACTCAGGTAACCTTCGCTATACACAATATCATTGCGGGGATAGCCTAAGGTGTAAATGGGTTCCGCCACATCACTCACTGTCCGGCTGATGCCGTAAGGAAGTGAGGCGATTGGCTTAAAACTTTTATCGGTGATCTTCAGGATAGCAATGTCTTTGGCATTATCTCTATGTAATACAACAGCCTCAAATTCTTCGCCTTTACTGTTGATCACGGCCACATTTTCTGACTTGCGGATGATATGAGCATTGGTGATGAGGTAGCCTTTGCCATCAATTAAGAAGCCGGTACCGCCTGATTTGAACTGGATGGGTTTCTTATTGTTCTTGTCAGTTGCAATCTGGGTTTTCAGCTTGTTAACATCGTCTTTTTGTTTTTGCTGTTCTTCCTTAATTGCATTCAAATCTTTACCAAGTTCTGTAGGATAATTGTTTTGCTTGGGGGCTACAGCAAAAAACAGTGAACTGATCAATAAAGCAGTAAAGCCAGCTATGGAAGCTGCAATTGCAGTCACTCTTTTATATCTTTTCCAGAGATATACCACTTTGGCTTTGCCTGTAAGTTTCATCGATTCGATCTTGCCTTGTTCGGTAAGATCGGAATGAATATCATTCAGGGAAGATTTGAAGCTTTTCCGCTCGCCAAACTGGTCCATTTGCTGGAGAAACAGGGTATGCTCCACTACCAACTGGTCAATCTCCGTATTTGTTTTACGAAGATTTTCAAATTGCAACCGTTCTTCGGGGTTCATTTCTCCCTTAATGTAGCGTTCTACAGCGTCTAATATTTTAATATCATTCATCACCATTCCCGTTTTTATAATGCGTAAAAAATATCTTTTTAAGCCTCATCAGGCATTTATACTTCTGATTTTTGGCATTGTCTGCATTGGTATAGCCAAAGTTGGCGGCTATTTCCTGCATCGTTTGCTTTTGCAAATAATAAGCCTCGATCAGGCTTTTGCAGGGTTCACCCAAATGACTGATGGCTTTATCCATCATCTCAAATTCATCATTTCTTTTTTCATGGTCTTCCATTTCCTCTTCCACCGGTATCACTTCTTCCATACTGTCGCCCGGAGAGGAGAACCGGTTCTGTTGTTGTAACCGCTTCAGCCATAGCCTCCTGGAAACCGAATAAATGAATGTTTTGATCTGGCAACTCAGCTCAAAACTCTCAGACCTTGCCTTTTCATAAAGAACTATCATGGCCTCCTGGAATATGTCCTTTGCGTCGTCTGAAGAGCCGTTGTTGTTGATTATCAGGGCTTGAATTGTGTTGTAATTCTCCCTGTAAATGGTTTCCACAGCCTTTTTATCATTGGCGGCCAACCCTTCTAATAAAGCTTTTTCGTCTGTCTGGGGTTTCACATTCCGTTATTTAATACTTTTTTTTAAAAATAGTAACCCTGCCCGACTATAAAAAATATATATATGTCGGTGGTCAGGCG
>JBEBIF010000056.1:0-14255 GCA_040080515.1 Chitinophagaceae bacterium
GTAAGAAGGCCCTGTGCCAGCGGAGAAAAAGCAATACAGCCTATCCCTTCTTCTCCCAGTACATCCATCAGGCCTTCTTCCACCCAACGCACAAACATGGAATACTTTGGTTGATGAATGATACAGGGTGTACCCAGTTCTTTTAAAATGCCGGCTGCTTTTTTTGTTTGCACTGCATCGTAACTGGAAATACCGGCATATAATGCTTTGCCGCTTCGCACTATGCTGTCGAGTGCCATCATAGTTTCTTCCATTGGCGTATCAGGGTCGGGTCGGTGCGAATAGAAGATATCCACGTATTCCACTCCTATCCGTTTCAAACTCTGGTTGATACTGGCTGTCAGGTATTTTTTAGACCCCCATTCACCGTAAGATCCAGGCCACATAAAATAGCCGGCCTTGGAGGAAATGACCAGTTCATCCCGGTATGCCTGCAACCCATCTTTCAGGATCTTACCAAAATTCAATTCCGCCTCACCGGCAGGTGGTCCGTAATTATTAGCCAAATCAAAATGAGTAATGCCCCGGTCGAAAGCGGCATGAATAATTGCTTTCATATTATCATAGTCATCTACATTCCCGAAATTGTGCCACAGTCCTAATGATACAGCAGGTAATAATAATCCACTATTACCGCAGCGGTTGTACTTCATTGAATTGTATCTGTCAGAGGAAGGGGTGTACATAAATAATTGTGGTAAACTTATGGAGCTACCTACCATTTCATGATTTTTTTTATATGGGCTGCCAGTTCACCTGCTATCACTTCATGTTCATTCAGATCGGGATGTCCATCACAGCCATGCGGGTATTGTCGTGTAAAAATATAACTAAACACTCTTTTTTCGCCGGAACGATGCAAATCGTCAATCACCCCTGCAATATTGTTGCTCATGAACTCCCGCAGGTTATCATCTGCCATCGGGCTTGACAAGAGAATAAAAGTTGTTTTGGGATAATGGGCCCGCAACTTCTTAAAAAAATTAATATAGTTGTTGGAAAAGCTGGTCGAATCCTGGATACCATCATTCTGACCCAGGCAAACAGTGATCACATCCGGCTGATATTTTTTGAAATCCCACTGTATGGTATCATTCCGCATACTGATCTTATCAAATACCGGTGGCATGATGATATTCATATTACAGCAACTATGCATCAGGCCAATTCCAGAGACAGCCGATAAATGATACTGAGCCTCCAATGCTCTTGCTGTGATGGCGCCATAGCTCAGGTAGGCATTGTGCTGATCGTGCCAAACACCTTTGCCACAGGGAACATCAGAGATATCGTTTCCCGCACCACAAGTGATTGAGTTGCCGATGAACTCAATTTTCCGCCGGGGCTTTGCATCCGGCTTCAGCAGTTTTTCACAACGCACACCCACAAATTCAAGATACCCGATATTGGCTTCGGTATTTTTCACGATCTGCAATGTATGTACTCCGTCCGCTAATCCGTCTGCCACCATAATGGTATCATGTGCAGATTTGGTTTGTATTCTTTTCTCCACACCATCCACCACAATTTCAAGATAGTTGTGGTTTTTACCCCACAGCACTTCATCATTAATGATGATCTCACAATAACTTCCGAAAAATTTTATATTGATATAAACACCGGGTTGCCAGAACCGGGGTAGTTTTGAGTTGGTAAAATCAATCCTGCCGGTGTACTGTATCTTTGGGTGGTCGGCTGCGTAAAACACTAATTCATCCTTGCTTGATCTTTTCTTTACTGCAGCATTTGCAACTACTGAAAAGAAAAGCAGTAAAAACAAACTGCCACTTGCTGCATAAGAGATCTTCTTGCTCATACCTGCTGCTAATTAAAGCGAAGTACTTGTAACGAATCGTTGTTTCGGGCCACCAGCATCATCCGTCCCCATTTTTTATCCTGTATCATTTTCAGGTCCCGCACATCACCATTACATATCCACCCGCTTCTCAGTGGTGCCATAGGACTAAAACTTTTCCCATTACCTTTCATCAGCAGTCCATAAGAAGCATCCATACGACCCACTGCCACATTGTATTCGTATTCATTACCGGCCAGCAGTATATCCTTTATCCCATCATTATCAACATCCGTAATAAGAATTGAATTCACCGGGGCAAACTGCGCCGCTAGTTCAAAAGGATGAAATGTAAACACGCCTTTTCCATTATTCTCAAAATACCCGCTGCGAACTTCATTACAGGTCAAGACATTTGCCCTTTTCATTTCATCCGCAGTAATTATCTGGTCCATCGCAGCAGATGCAAAGGACTGATGCATATCAAACTTCTTTTTTATCGACGGGCATTGCATAGCCCATTGATCACGGGTGATACCCACACTTTGCCGGTAAATTAAATTGTTATCCCGGATATAATAGCAAAATATTGGTTCTGTCACCCCATTTCCATCAAAGTCGAGTGCGACCAGTTTTGCAGGCTGTTGCTGAGTGATTCGGTAGGGATTGTTCAATCCTAAATTACCGGCCACAATATCAATGTCTCCATCATTATCAATGTCAGTGACAGCAAGGCTTCTCCAAAAACCGCTGAACTCATTGGTACCGCTGCTTCCGGTAATTTCAGAAAAGCCCGTCGTTGTATTTTTATAGATACGTATGGACATCCACTCGCCGGCCAGTACCAGTTCAGGAATTTTATCACCATCAATATCTGCCCATGCCGCAGCATTCAATAAACCGGGATACTGCAATAAAGCAGGTGTGATATCCGTAAACTTACCATGATCATTTCGAAGCAAATAACTCCTCGGCACCTGGGGATAATTTCCCACCAGCACCCTTCCTCCAATAAAAATATCGGTATCGCCATCGCTATCAATATCTGCGCCTGCAATACATTTGGCAGCAGATGCTATAGTTGCAGGGATGGCGGTACTATCACTTGTGAAATTTCCCTTTCCGTCATTTAAATACAGCCGCGGCCTGTAAAACGGAGAACTGACATCAAACTCACTGCTTCCGCTTACAATAAATATGTCGGGGTCCTTGTCGCCATCTGCATCCAGTAACAGGCTTTGCATATCCTCTTCATTCTTTTCTCCTTTCTCCAAGTCCTTACTACTGAATGCTCCGTTGGATTGTTGCAGAAAGATTTTTCCCGATTGATTATAAGCTCCTCCGATAAAAAAATCTTCCATCCCATCACCGTTCACATCACCAGTGCTGATAAATGGCCCTTCCTGCGAAAATTTTTGCGGCAATAACGTTTGAAACCCGTAATCATAAAAAAAGGATTCACTGTGCTGGTAAGGAAGTTGTACTGCTGCGCTTACATCGCTCAATAACAATGATACGGTATCCGCAATACTGCCCCGCAGAGCTGCTTCCTTTTTATTTACCACAAATGCTGTATCCATTACCGGTTTTACCAGTACCTGCTGTTTATTGTCAGGCCACGTGATAACAATTGAATCCGGTTGCTTTTGAAAGCCAATATGTATCCGCTGATCCATACTGGATAAAAAACCCCGAACAGGATATTGTTCAAAAAACAGTTTATCAGCGCCGGTATGCACCATTACTTTTGTACCAAGCCCATCTTTATTGGCAGCATCACCTGCCAGCTTCAGTGTAATAAAATGATTGGTAGAACTGTGGCTTTCAGTAGTATTCAATTCATTTTTCAGTATCAAAGATTTGGTGTTCACTGTATTCACCACCAGGTCAAGATCGCCATCGTTGTCCAGGTCGGCCCAGGCCGCACCATTTGAAATAGTATTTCCGGGAATACCAGCCGCCACAGATATGTCTTCAAAAGTGAGGTCTCCTTTATTACGATAAAAATAATCCTGCAGTGGTGCTGAGCCCAGCTCATCTAATTTTTTCACCAGGTTCCGCTGCTGTGAAATATAATCTGTCTCCGTTGGTTTGAAGGCCGGGTTCTTCCGGTATTGCACAAAATCAGCATTCAAAATATCTCGGCCCATCCCATTGGTGATATGCATATCCTTCCAGCCATCATTATCAAAATCGGCCATCAGCACACTCCAGCTCCAGTCTGTTTCTGATATTCCCGCAATTTGTCCCACTTCACTGAAGAAAGGCTCATTACGGCTTTGCACATTTCGTACACCGTTATTAAGGTGCAACATATTCCGGATGAATTGCGGTTCATAGCCGGCATCTGTTTCCAGCTTGTACCGGACATCCGTGAAAAAAGAATACATCATTTTTTTCCGCTCGTTTGTTTCCGGTTGCATATCCAGGGTGGCTATATCAGTCAGTCCGTCATTATTATAATCAGCGATATCCGTACCCATGCTGGAATAACTCTGGTGACGTAAAGCTGTAGAAATAACATTGGAAAAAGTACCGTTCTTATTATTCAGCCATAGCTGGTCATTACTCAGATAATCGTTGGCCGTATAAATATCAGGATAAGAATCGCCATTCAGATCGCTGATCGCTAATCCCAATCCATAGGCATTATCAAATATGCCCGCTTCCGTAGTCACATTTGTATAAACAGGATGATCGAGCCCGGCAGGAATTCCGTCATTGCTGTACAGGACATCTGCCATCCACGATTTCCCATTTACTACTCTCGATCGGACGGTGTTTCTGTCGCCCTTTAATAAAAAATTCAACAGGTACATATCCAGGTCGCCATCCTTATCATAATCGAAAAAAGCGGCTTGTGTTGAAAAAGAGGTGTCGGCCAGGTTATACTCGGCGGCTTCTTCCTTAAATGTAAGGTCATGCTGATTGATGAATAATAAATTCTTTCTTCTTTCTGCAGGTACTTGCCCTGACACACAAACATAAACATCCTGCCAGCCATCCTGGTTGATGTCTACCACACTTACACCTGCACACCAGCCATTTGTTTGAACGCCGGCCTTTTGGGTAATATCATCAAATTGCATGTTCCCCTTATTATGATACAACCTCGAACTTTGCTGATTAGCAGAAAAGAAAATATCGGGCAGCCCGTCATTATCAAAATCGCCAATGCCCACACCACCTCCCATATATGCATACTCATGCACCAGCAGGTTTAGTGTATCTGATTCGGTAATGGTATTTTCGAAGCTGATGCCCGTTTCTGATGCCGGAAGGCTATTAAAATGAAACCCTGTCTTCTTTTTACCGGAAGTACATGCTGCAATAAAGAGCAGCAACAAAATGGCAGCAATGATTGATCTTATCACAACAGTTTTAATAATTGAGTTCTTTTATCCTGACCGGGAGGAAAAACACTTACTTATCTTTTCACATTAGTTTATCTGTAAGCCCTTCATCATTTCGGCGGCCACCAGCTGGCTTCCCTTTTCCGTAAGGTGTACCCGGTCGGTGGTCAGTATCCCTGATTCTTTATTGCCCGGGTTATTCTCCTGCTCATATTTTGCAAACGCAGCCCTTATATCCACCAGTGTGCAGTTATAAGTAACTGCCAGTCTGCGGATCAAATCGGAATACTTATTAAGGTCTTCATCCTGCGGGTTGGCATTATCCTTCTTTTCACCAATAACGGACGGAGTGCAAACGATCACTTTTATTTTTTTGGCCTGCAGCTTCTTAATGATGGCCACATAAAATTTCTCGTACTTTTCAATGTCGGTTCCGATACCTGATGTTTTGTGCCACACATCGTTAATGCCAACATATATCACCACCACATGTGGCTTGCGGGCCATCACATCTTCCTCCATACGTAAGTAAAGATCATACACTTTATTGCCGCCAATTCCGGCGCCTATCAGTTCATATCGGTCCTGCTGTCCTTTGGTACTAATATTTTTTTGGATCAGGTCTATATAGCCGCCTTCATTTATCCCCATCTGCGTGATGGAATCGCCAAAGAAAACGATCCTCTTTTTTTTAGCTGGCACCATAGAAAGTAAAAAGAATATGACCGGGATAAATATAATCTTTCTCATACAGGTTGTTACTGGTTTTATTTTTTATCAATCGCAATAAATACGGCCGACCTTCCCGGTACTGTTACCCGTATCCCGCCGGAAGCGGAAGCAGCATTGGCATTAATTGTTTTATAATCAGCCGGGCCTCCTGCTGCACCGGATGGACCGCTTCCATTCACCAATACTTTCCTTGAAAACTCGCCGTTATCGCCTCCGCCTGTCAATGTGTACCAATAAAATCTGCTGCCAACCCTGAAGTTTTGCACTTTTATTTCAGTCGCCAGGGCACCTGTTGCTTTATTGACAAGCACCACTCCCACTTCGCCTGATGTGTAGGAAGAGGCATAGCTAATGATATCTGAATTGGTGGATGATGATACTACCATCCGGTCGCCCAGGAATTTCTGGAAGAAATACATGTGATAATAGGCCGGCCGGGCATTCCACTTTGGCACACCATCGGGTTCATTACCTATATTAAACATTCCGTGATCATTACCATCATCCCAGCTATTGGCCATATCCCATCTTGAAGTCATTCCAAATTTATTCTTCATGGTTTCTCCCAGCACCATTACGGCATGCAACCCGTTGATATGCGATACCTGTTGCTTTGAACCAACAGAAAAAATATTCCATTCATCCAATACGATGGGTTTTATGGTAAGGCCTGCAGTTGTTTTTGATTGTTTTACAAAATCCATCATTGTTTGGGTAACAGTAACGGGGGTGTTCAAAATAATATCAGCGCTGGCATTTGTCAGGTAAGGTGTATAATAGTTATGCACTATATTAAAATCGGGTGTGTTACCTGCTGCAGCAAACAACCCTGTGTTCCAGTTTTTGTTAGTGTCCGTCATCCAGGGTTGTGGTACGGCTTCATATGTGACAGCGCCTATATAAATTGTTTTTCCCAGTTCCATTGCCGCTTTTCTCATTGAATCGGCAAATACCTTAAAGTGTTGCCCATATAACTGACCGGATAAAAACTCGGGTTGTCCGTCCTGGTTATCTGAAAGCTTGATACGGTAACCGGCCTCCCAGTCTCCAAAATTCTCATTGCCGATCTCCCAATACTTTGTACGTCCGTTATCATAGCGAATCCAATCGGCAGCAAGATGTGCTGCTGTTGCCACAGGGTTGGCACCCTTTCCATAGCGGGCATATCCATAGTTGATAGTTATCATTCCCTGGTTACCCGTTTGCTGAAGCATATTATAATAATTATCCAGGGAGATGGTCCAGTTTTCTGTATTCTTTCCAAACCAATAACCAGCCGGGCTGCTGACTCCTGCAGCGTTCAGCAATTGGGCCGGCGCATCAGCAGGTGGGGTATTATTTGCTGCATTCCAGAAATATACATCACTGATACTGCCACCGGGGAAACGAATGATATGCGGGTGAATGGTGCTTACATGGTCAAGTAGTAATGGCTCTGTAACCATTTGCGACATCCATATATTAGCATTGTTTCCAAAAAGCGAACGGGGGATCTTTGTGATAATGTTGCTTCTGTCAACCGTTACAGTAGCAAGGGCAGCGGCCGGAGTTGTGGCATTGGTATATGGTGGCTGGGTGAAAGTTTTTGGTTGCCAGTCGTCCATAAAGAATCCGATCGTTCCGGCAAGCGGTGGATCAATAGCCGGGGCAATGATAACGCTGGTATCAGTTGGCGTTGGTGTTCCGCCTCCTCCATCCGGTTTATTACAACTAATTACTGCAGCAAGCACCACCATTACTGTAATGCAACTCAGAAGAGATAATTTCATATACGGCTTATTTAAAAAGTTAACGGATATAATTCAACCACCTGGCATTTCTGTTCCTGTATCAATTCGTTTCATGATCTCAAGGCAAGCCCGGCTGCTGTGGTACGGACATTTCCAGAAACCTGCTTTTTCTTTTACCATCACAGTACCGTTTTCAGTTATGCCCCAAAACCATTCGCCATTGCTGGTATCAAGGATATTCTTTCGGATAAACTGCCAGCTCTGTTGCGACAAGTCCAGGTATCGTTTATCACCAGTAAGCTGGCCGGCATTATAAAAACCCACCATTGCTTCTGCCTGCGGCCAGGAATGTTTTTCCCTGATCAATGTATTCGTAGCCAGTTCATATTCGTACCACAGTCCGCCATCTGTATCCAACCCTTCTGCGGCTGCATCCGCTATTTCAATGGCCAGTTGGCGGAACCGGTCCACATACAAACTATAACCTGACACTTCGGCACATTCCTGCAGCAACCAGGCTGCTTCTATGTCATGTCCGTAAGAAATAAGTGAGGACTGCACTTCCCATTCATTATTCATGAACAACTGAAGATGATGTGTATCCTTATTAATAATATTATTGTCAAAAATCTCCAGTAAGTGACCTATCCGTTCCCTCAAATTTTTCTCCGGCCATATTTTATACAGGTTTGCATAGGCTTCAATGATATGCAAATGGGTGTTCATTGTTTTCCGGGCATTATCATCTTTCTCACTCAGCCTTAGATCGCTGATCTCTTTCCAGTCACGGGTAAAAGCTTCAACATATCCGCCATTGATAGTATCAAAACTGTATTTCTCCAAATGACCATACAGGTCCTGCGCAAAAAATAAAGCTGCTTCATTTCCGGTAACCCTGAAATATTCCGCCATTCCATAGATGCAAAAAGCCTGCCCGTATGACTGTTTACGTCCATTACTTATACCGCCATCCGAATCTACAGCCCAAAGTACACCTCCATATTCTGTATCAATAAATTTCTCCAATATATATTCAAAAGCCCGGGTGGCCATTTGCAGGTAGGGCAATTCCTTTGTGTAACCATAAGCCGCAGAAAATGTCCAGAGAATGCGGCTGTTCAATACGATCCCTTTCTCCGCACCAGTATCCGGAATATTATCGTTGTTTACTGATCCGTAGAAACCTCCCTTCTGCTGATCTGGCATATAAGCTGACCACCAGGAAAGAATGGAACGCAGTTCTTCCTCTACCTCGCTGCGGTAGCGCAATAAACTATCAGTTGCACGTTCCTTATTTGCCGAAATCATTATCGTTTATTTTTATTGGCCAATGAAGAAACTGTTTTTACCAGTATTTCTTCCTGGTTTTTGTCAATAAGCTCGGTAAGTGTTTTAATTGTTTCAGCTGTACTGTATCCATCTGCAGGTGTGTTCACCAGGTAGTCCACAAGTTTTTCTACTGTGGTGGTAGCCACATGCATCCTTGTGTCGGAAGACGCATAATAGATATACACGGTACCATCTTCATCTGCTATCCAGCCATTACTGAATAATACATTGGATACATCTCCCACTCTTTCATCCCCTTCAGGCGCCATGAAATAACCGGCAGGTTTGTACATGATCTTTGTAACATCATCCGTACTTGTCATGAACATATACAGTACATATCTCAACCCGGCGGCAGTATTTCTAACGCCATGAGCCAGGTGAAGCCAGCCCTGCTTCGTTTTCAATGGTGCTGGTCCTAATCCATTCTTTAATTCTGAGACAGTATGATATATCCTTGGATCGATTACCGTTTCCGCATCAATTTTTGCATGCTCAATAGTTTTACTCAGCCCAAACCCAATACCACCACCTTTGCCTGCGTCAATAAATCCATCCTGCGGACGGGTATAAAAAGCATACTGGCCATTTACAAATTCGGGATGCAGCACCACATTCCGCTGTTGCGGAGAAGGAGTAACAAGATCATCAAGCCGCTCCCAGGTAAGCATATCTTTTGTGCGGGCAATACCACATTGGGCAATAGCTGCTGACTGATCAGCCAGCGGGGCGGACACATCCCGCCGCTCTGTACAGAACAATCCGTATATCCATCCATCCTCATGTCTTACCAGGCGAATGTCATAAATATTAGTATCCGGGATATCCGTTTCTGGTATGCTGACCGGGTAATCCCAAAATTTAAAATTGTCAATTCCATTGGCACTTTCTGCAATAGCAAAAAATGATTTCCGGTCTGCTGCTTCCACCCTGGCCATTACCAGGTATTTATCATTCCATTTAATAGCGCCTGCATTCAGCACTGCATTGATACCAAAGCGTTCCATCAGGTGTGGATTGGTTTCGGGATTCAGGTCATAACGCCAGAACACCGGGATATGTTCAGCAGTAAGTACCGGGTTCTGATAGCGGTCAACGATCCCATTACCACCTTCCTTTTTTTCATTGGGACGCCGGAGTAGTTTTTCATACTCACTCTCCAGCTTTGCCAGGCGGTTAAAAAATTCACTTCTCATACATTCTTTTTTAAATGATCAATCTTCCAGCTTGTTCCACCATGTCCTTTTTAAAATAAACATGATGACTGCCAGTAATGCTATGGTAACAATCAATGGCAGGTGCATTCCCAGTATCAGGTACATCGGTAAAATGGTCAGGCATAACTGACCAATGATACCAAGCACCACATTAAACATATCCAGCTTAAACCGTTTATTGCCAACAAAAGTGGGATCTTCAGCTACTACCAGTGCATGAACTGGTTTCCAAAATCCCCAGGGTCGTACTGTTTTATAAAACGATTTTAATGTTTCTTCGTTAGTAGGCGGAGCGGCATATGTACCTATGATACATCCTGCCATTGACAAAACGAATAATAAAGGCCACCAGTACAACGGCAGTCCAGTGGTTATATACCGCATGGCCATCGCTCCTGCTATGCCAATCAGCATTCCCCAAAAAAATCCATTGGCATTAAAACGCCACCAATACCATTTCAAACAATTGGCCGCCACATACCCGCCATATAATCCACCCACGATCCATTGCAGCAGGTCATTTACATCATCGGCCATGAACCCAAAAAAAACACCTACCGTCACCACCAGCACTCCCACAATATAATTCATAGAGATGATGCGCTTATTACCAGCATTGGGGTTTATATACTTCAGGTAAATATCATTAACGATATAAGCCTGTGCTGCATTCAGGGTGCCACTGAAGGTTCCCATAAATGCGCCTAACAGACCAGTTAATACAATTCCCAGCACACCTACGGGAAGAAATGTATTGATAGTGGCTGGCAATACTCTTTCAAAATCAGTAACCCCGTCCGGTCCTTTTAAATGCAGCTGGTTATAATACAACAGGGCCAGCACTGTAAGACCGGTTATCATCGTATAACGGATCGGTAATAAAATAATGCTGACAAAGCCCGACATCTTACTTGCTTCTTTCGGACTGCGGGTGCTCAATATTTTTTGCATATCATAATTGGGGGCAGGTCCTGCCAATGATGCAAAGACGCCTTTCAGCAACATCATCATAAAAAACAAACCGAAAAGGCTGAACCCGTCCGATGCGATCTTTTTATTCGCATCGGCCGCAATAGCTGTCCAGTCGAGGTTCAGCTTCCAGTTGAAAAAAGGATCTTTCCATCCATCCGGTACATTGAGCGTATGACCACTAAGATGTTGCATGGCGATCACACCAATGGCCACACAGGCCACCGTCATGATGATGTATTTTATCATATCGCCCAGTACGATGCTGCGCATACCGCCGATTATTGAATAGAACATGGCAAACAGTGTAAACACGATGCCGTAAAAATGGGGCACATACTTTTCCGTTATATGAAAAGGAACATAGTCTTTTACGATATCCCAGGGAATGAAGATCTGCATGAACTTGCCCAGCCCGATAAATCCATAAGCCAGGAAGCCGAGACAACTGATCAGCGCAAAAGCAATGACGATAGCATGTGATCCTTTTACCCCGGTACCTGTTTTACCAAATCTTGTTTGCAGCCACTCGGCCCCGGTATTGGCATTACTTCTCCGCAACCACTTGCTGAGAAACATCATCATGAACACCTGGTTGAATACCGGCCACAACCAGGGTATCCAGATACTTTTCAATCCATATACAAAACAGAGAGACACCATCCACATGGTGCCGCTTATATCAAACATATCACTGGCATCACTAAGGCCCAGCATATACCAGGGAAGTGTTTTCCCGCCCATCAGGTAGCTTTCTTTATTCTGACTGGATTTCTTTTTATAATACCACCCTATCAGTAGCATGGTGACGAGGTACAGCAAAACAATACTTATATCATATATGGTCAGTCTCATCAGGTGGTTCTGCTTGTATTTTTTGTTGGTTAAAAATGAGGTTGCAGACTGAAGAATCAGTCCGCAACCATCTGCCATCGATTGCTCTGCTTATTTAACTAAACGATACAAATTTTTCTTACTAATATCCTTTTGAAATAATGTTTTCTTATTCCTGCTGAATTTAATAAAATCTTTTTCTGTGCGGTTCCCTTTGTAGGGCACATAATATTCAAACTCCCCGTTTGCTTTCTGTCCCGCATTCCTCCATCCGAGCACATAGGAAATCTTATGCCCGTCCAGTGCTTTCAGGAAGGTGCCTGTCCACCAGTTACTGTCTGAAAGGTTGCCACCAAATTCCGTCAATGCAGGAATTTTGCTTTTTTCCTGTGAAATGGTTTCAAGCATCGACAGCATGGAACCGATGTCCTTCAGAAAAACCTCATTGCTGCTATTCCGCTGATAAATATCAAACCCAATTACATCCACCCACTCATCTCCGGGATATTTTGCCAGGTATTCCTCCAGGGATGAAAACCGGTCGGTGTTATAAGCATACAGCAGGTGATGAAGATTCTTTTCATTTTGAAGATACTTCACCGTAAATATCCAGAGTGCTTTAAATTCTTCATTCGTACAGTTTTTTCCACCCCACCAAAACCAGTTACCATTCAGTTCATGAAAAGGACGGAATAACACGGGTATAAATTCTCCTTTGCTTCCTCTCAGCCCGTTCAAAAACACAGCTACTTTATCCAGCCAGGTCTTAAAAAGATCGTGCCGGACACCACCCGGTAAAATAGAAGCCACTGTTCCCGCAGCGGGATCCCAGGCCGTTTTTCCGGTGAGGGGATTATTTAAATGCCAGCTGATGGTTATCACTCCTCCTCTTTCATATCCCTGTTGTATCAGTTGCTGCATCCCGGCAAAGGGCACACTATCAAGATTCAGCGGCTGATCAATTTCCAGGTGACCCAATTCCCATCCATACACTGCAGGGTAATCTCCTGTTACATCTTTTATGTCGCTTCTGCCTTTTTCATATTTCCAGTGCACACCATAGGCCAGGTCATCCTGGTGGCCAAACATAAACCCTTTTTGCATCAGCTTCCCCAGGTTATTGTAAAGCGCAACCGTCTCTTTCGTTGCCTTTTTATCGGATGGAAAAATAACCTGTGCCCTTACCTGTCCGCAGAAAATTATTGCCACCAAAAGGCCAAAGAGATTATATATTCCAGTCATTTTTCGTATTTGTCAATAATAGAAACCAAATTATATAACATTCAGTAAAGAAAAGCCGGATGCCGGAATGCTACAA
The DNA here is from genome assembly GCA_040080515.1 of Chitinophagaceae bacterium. GTDB lineage: Bacteria > Bacteroidota > Bacteroidia > Chitinophagales > Chitinophagaceae > JJ008. The sequence continues at coordinate 13,278 of JBEBIF010000056.1, forward strand.
TCTGCTTACTGTTCTTTAATGAAAACGCAGATACCAAGGAGGGGAGATGATAACACGATTTCCCAAAAAACCTTTGTATCTGCGTTATTATACTATCCAATACTATTATTTAATCAGCATCACATCATCGAGGTACATTTTTTCATCAGCATTGTCCGGGCCTTTTATAGACCAGGCCAGCTGATCGAAAGTGGCCCCGTTGTGCCAGAGGTCCAATGTATTCAGGTCCAGTTTAAAATAGGTCCAGACCCCGGCAGGAACAAATATCTTTTCATAACTGTTATAAGCTCTTACGCCTCCGGTACTTTTGCTGGAATTCACCCAAATATCATGATCGATCAGGCCTCCCTTCATCCAGAAAGATAAATAATTATAACTGCCACGGGCGATCTGGTTCCAACCAAATCCCATGAGGTGCCAGTTTCCTAATTGATAGTTCTTACCATAGGATGAAGTACCAGAAACTTTCTCTATTCCTGATATGAACCCGGCATCTCCCCAGGAGGCATCCTGCTCGCCATTCTCATAAGTATCGCGGAAGAAGACAAATGCCTGGTCTGCATTGATGAATACCTGGGTGGTAATTATGGACCCGGAGGCATTAGTGATTCTTAATTTGGTAGAGATCACTGTAGAAGCCGGCATTGTGATCACCATTGTTTTCCTTGTTTTGGATACAATGGTAACGTCGGTACCAGCCACATCGAATTTTACAGAGCTCACGTCATCCAGGTTATTTCCTGTCAGCGTAATACTTTCGCCGCCCGAGAAACTATAACGGGATACCGCAGACACGGAAGGCAATGCGATCACCCGGAATGGAACGACCACCTGCTTACCAAGGCTGTTGGTAAAAATGATATTCTGTTGTCCGCCAAATGCCGTGTCCGGCACCCGGAATACCAGTGATTTATCTGTATTAAAATTGGGATTAAAGGTGGCCGGCACATGGTTCCGTTCAAACTCGATGGTTTGCAT
>JBEBIF010000057.1:0-14227 GCA_040080515.1 Chitinophagaceae bacterium
ACCCATACCTGTAGCCACTTACAGCCGAAAAGCTTCTACCCGGCATCATCATCCCAAAGGGATAGTAATCATTTGCCGTCAAAACCTCGGCTAAATAATAGTCCACTACACCAGCGCCGTTGTTGTGGCCCACCTTTTTGTCGGATATGGTGGTGAGCACATTACCCAGGTGGTTGCTTAGCTCGTAGGTGCGGCTGCCGCTAAGCAGGCTATCGTAAATGGGAGTGCCATTGCTTCCAACCATAGGTGGCCCCGCAGGTACGATAGTGTCCCACTTCCACATACCCAGCCGGCTGTTGCCATAGAGATGCTGTTCATCCCATTTGATAGCCTCCCCGTTCTTCTTAGAATATACCGCCAACACATTGCCCTGCGCATCCCGTATGTACCAGGTATTTATTTCCTCGTCGAAAGTTCCGCCGCTGATAAAGACATTTTTCCAGGTACGGTTACCACCCGGGTCATACCCGTACTGAATGACAGTAGACGATTTCTCCACCTTGCGGATCTTGCCGTACACGGTCCAGTCCACATTACCAATCTCCTCGGCGACATCCGTTTTCAGGTTACCAATGAAATCGTAGGTATAGTTGTTATTAGACTGATTATCAATATCCACGGTGTAGTTAGTGCTGTTTACCTGGTCACGGACATGGTTCAGCCGGTTGTTCACTATATTACCATTAATATCCCGGTTGTATTTATAGTTCAGACTGTCCATATCCAGCGGCATTCCGGAGATATTGGCGCCTTTGCGCAGGTATTTCAGGATGTTACCGTTGGCATCATACGCTATGCTTTCTGCATAAGCGGAGATAATATTTGTATTATTCCAGGTGCTGCCGCTTATGGTATGCTGGTTCATAAATACCAGCCGGTTCAACTGATCATACCCGTAACTATATCCTTTGACAGCGCCATTATCAATTTTACTCATCGCCACTTCTGTATGGCTGATATTCCCATTGTACAACTGCCGGCCTGTATTATCCGCACCGGATGGATGCTGGTACAGTGCCTGTGTCATGGCTGCCGCACCAGTGCCGCCAATGGCCTTATAATCCAGGTTGAAATATCCCAACCCATAAGAATACACGTCTCTCGACACTCTTTCGAAGCTGGTGCCTGCCCAGCCATCCTGTCCCATCTCATACTGCGGACTGAGGGCATTACTGTTGATGCCTTTCAGCCAGCCTTGTAACGTATAGGCATAGTCAACCCCCTGTACTTTATACTGGCCCAGTTCAGTTCTTGCCAGCGGCCCATGCAGGTAATAATTATAACTGGCATCTTCTATCCATATCAGTTTATCCCGGCTGGTGAGGCTTCGTATCACCCGGTTGTCCGCATCATACAAATATTTATAAAAGAACTGGTCGCCTTTATTGGGCTGGTAGCTCACCATATTTACTTTTCCGCTTACCAGGTCATACTCGTAGAGCACTTCCTTCGCCCCGTTGGTGGGATCCACTGCCACCAATGCTTTTACATACTGCACCAGTTTTTTCACATTACCCAGTATATCGTAGGCATACAGGGTACTGTCGCCTTCGGTATCTGAAGCATTCTCCAGGTAAATGCTGGCTACTACCCGTTTGCGGCTGGTAGTGGCGGTTTGATATAGGTTGATCGGACTATCATAGATGGTTTTGGTGATCTGCCGGTCCACACCACTGTGACCAATGTTGTTGATCCAGTTACTCAATGCCACATCATCGAGCAGGTCCACTGTTCGTATATCTGTGGCGCCTGATTTTTCTCCTACCTGGTTGATGCGTCCCAGCGCATCATATTTAGTGTAGCTGAAACGGTTGGCGCTGCCACTATAAGAAGCTACTTCCTTCTGCTCTTTGTTTTGCGACACAGTGAGGCGGCCAAGCCGGTCGTAGAAGAATACAGACGTATCTCCATCCGGGCTGTATTGCTGCAGCACCTGGTTGAGAGAGTTATAGTGGTAGGTGGTGACCAACCGGTGTTCAGGTGATGTATTAATTGAAGATTGCCATGTAAAGCCACTAAGATCTCCGGTGATACCCTGAATTACCTCAGGTACATCATTATTCGGGGCTGTGTTCATTGGCGACCAGAAAACTAAATTAGACTCATTTACAGGTAATTGACAAGGATTAAATGAGTTTTGCCGTAGTTCACCAGGCAAGAGAAGCCGGTTATAAACCCTGAGATTTTTAAAGGTTCCATCAAGTTGTCCAAACAATACATAACTCTGTAAGTCATGCGATCCAACAATCAAAGGAGCTGGTGTATCAACTATATCATTAATAGCAAGACTGCTGGAAACAGTCAAGGCAACTGCATTACCATTAATAAAAATCCTAACGGGTGCTTGTGGAATGCCCGTGTATTCGATTGCCAGGTTGGTCCACTTGTTTGCCGGGATCAGGAAGCCTATATCCTTGTTGGAGTAAGCAGAGGCCTGATGCTGCATATTTCCAGTTGTTCCATAAAGATCGACCCAAAGCTTATTTCCATTTATATGAACCAATAATCCATTGTATATATAATTACCAAAAGGCGGGAATATGTCGGTCTCACTTATTTTAGACAACAGCACCTGGTCTCCATATGATGCAAGGTTCAGATAGCCCTCAATGGTATAGGGTGTTGCTCCAAAATCAGTATTGAGCAGATAAGTAATTTTTGCGTTATTACTGAGCCTGATTGAATCTGAATACTGATAACATCCTGTATTATTCAGGTCCCTGTTCCGCTGCACAAGGGCTATTTCGATACTGCTCAGCAAATCCACTCCTTCCGGCGGCACCGTTTTCACCAGGTTGCCGCTCTGGTCATAATAATATAAGGTGTAATGATATTCATACAGGCTTGCTGTCATCTTCAGCACGGGTTGCACATTCATACATTTTGTAAGCCAGGCTTCCCTGAAGTCACGGCGTACCGAATCTATATAAGCGATATAAGTATAAGTAGCATTGGTCAATGCGGTTTTATAGAGCTCCAGGATACAACTGTTGTCATTCATCGCTACATCTTCTGATACAGGCCCATTGCATAGCTGCGCGGGGTAACCTGGGTGGGCCGTACAACTATCCAGGAAGGTTTGATAGTCATCATACGTAAGTGCAAAGCCAAACCGGTGATTAAAGAAGTTGGCGAATAAATTCTCATAATCATCATCTGTTACAGTTATGCTGGGGAATTTGGCATTAAATGCCGCAAATGCCAACGTAACAGAATCGCATTTGAGACAGGGTCTTGATTGGGGGTCGAACAATACCGGCAATACAATATCATTTTTCAAAATACCATTACAGTTCAGACAGGCATTTAGCATATCATCCAGTTCTGTAGAATCCAATGTGTAAGCGCTGCCATAGGTATTCAGCATGAACTGGTGCATGGAACCGGCAGACCCGGAATTGAGATATGCCGTTCTGAATTGACCCAATCGCTGACAGATGGCATAGTCTGTTTCTATGATAACCCGTTCTGCTACTACAGGCTGCCTGTCGTGCGGGTAAGGCATGGCCAGTAATTCGGCGGTACAGGAATCATTATACGCACCGGGGATTATGGCGTTGATGGCTTCTTCAAAACTGTGATAGGTAGCCGGGATACTGGCCGGAATGGTGGATGTTCCAAATGTAGTGCTCATAGAGCAGCCTTTAGAACATATATCAATCAATGCAAGCCGGAGTTGCTCAAGCAGTGCCGGATTGGCAGTACAACGTCCCAGTGTTCTGATCCAGTAATCAGCCTGTGCCTCGCAGGTGTTCTTACATTCATTTATGATGTCCTGCTCACTTTGTGAAGAACCCTGTTGCGGGTTTCCGTTAGATATCTGATTCAGCAGGTCCTTCGGGTTTACATATTCGGGATAGCGCCGTTGTTTGTGTTTATATAAAGTGTCTGAACCTGTACCTGTGCAGGACGAAGGAAAATCATCTGCCGGTTGCAATAAACAGGACGAACACATGGTGTTGCCTGAAAAAGTAAAGCTTACTACTCCCACTGTTATTACCGGGTTAACAATAGAAACAGTACCAATATCAACTACGTTTGAGGTTGGTGTGGTGTAAGAAGGGTTCGCTACTGTAAGGTCACTAGTATTCACTCCAGAACATGAGCCGGCATCACCAAAGTCATCGATCCGCATTACGTACACATCATTACTATCAGCCACTGTTCCCGGGTTATTATTAATACCAGTGCAAACATATCCTCCTCCGGACGATGGCGCTATTGTAGTGATCTGCTGTTTGCCGGTTGTAATGTATTTCTTAGACCAATCAACATTGCCGCTTGCATCCACATGGCATACAATTACATCCGATCCTGAATTATTCGCTCCATTCACCCCAATGAATCCACCATCAGAGAGGGGGTGCCAGCCATAGCTTATGGTCCAGTTGCCGGGTATTACCAGCTTCCTTATATCCTGTACGTTTCCATCTGTATCCAAATTCCAGATACACTCCTGCTGATTTTGGTCGCTGAAATTATCCGTTATAATTGAAAATACCTGGTAGCCGGAATTTGTTTTGCTGATCTTATTGAACCATGTGCTGCGGTTTTCGGCATCATATCCATTTACCCATTCCACAGCCCCATCGGACAAGTCGAGCTTCATCAAATAGCCTTCATAAAATGATGTTCCCTGGTAAAAACCGGTCACTAATAATGAATTACCATCTTCCAGTAAGCCGGTGGCATCGTCTGACAGGGTATTACCATACTGCTTGCTCCATACAGCATTACCCTGATCATCTGTTCGTACCACAAAACTTTGTGCTACTCCGCCAGCAAACCGGTGTACGCCGCAAAATGCATAACCGCCATCAGATAGTTGTATCACATCGTACGCCATTTCGCCATTCACATTTCCGTCTCCATATTTTTTAGACCACTGTACAGTGCCTGATGCATCAAATTTTACCAGCCAAACATCTCCGGCTGTATTACCATATGATTTCGTCTGACCACAGACCATAAATCCATTGTCCGTCGTTCGGATAATCCTGTCAAAGAAATCATTCCCTGTACCACCCACTGCTTTACTCCATACTACATTTCCTTCACTATCCACTTTCGTCAGCAATCCATCATATCCGCCGTTGCCAAAACTATTTGTCTGGCCGGCTATTACAGTACCATTGTCATGTGATGATACCGAATGGTAACTAAAGTCATCTTTATTACCACCATACTTCTTTAGATAAAATGCAGTGCCGGTAGTGCAAACCGAATCCTCCGGGCAAATGCCGCCACAAGCTGAATCATACTCACAAACCCAAACATTGAAGAAGCGGCAACTGGTGGTTGGCCCTGTATATAATTCAAATGCCGGGTAGAACTGGCAATTGCCATAGTTGGGAGGTGTTCCGGAAGGGGCTATATTGGGGTTGCCATACTCAACGTAATAAGATATACTATCCCTGTCGTAAGGATCATAAATTCCTCCGGGGCAATAAGTATTACAGGTAGAATCAGTAAAAGGAACATAACTCGTATCACATAGTACTTCCACAATTTGAGAGTAGGAAAATATATGAGGTAATGAATAACACTGGTATGTTTGATTCGCAGGAAATACAATGCTTACGGTATCAAAAAGATTTCCATTATTAAACCGTTCGACCCTGAGTATTAATGAATGTGATGGCGGAGTTGATCCTGTATAAGCAACACTTTCATCAAACCCCGGCGGGCAGGATGGTGCACCACCCAGAACAAATTCGGATACAGGTGGCGGGATACAGACATCACAAGACACATCAAGTAAAGTATAGACCGTGGATATATTACCATACGGAACCTGGGCAACAGAATCCCCCGGATTCATTACCACATAACCTATACAGCCACCAGGACAAATTGCATTTTGATAACTATACTTGAGAACTATCGTACTGGTGAGATTTACGTAATCGGGATAAAAGTACTCTTTGCAATCAGATACCGGCTCTCCGTTCTCGATACAATTCCTTAAAATGAATGCTCCTACCGGTGGTGCTATACACCCACCCAACCCGGTGTCATCCAGCACATCACCACCAATATGACAATTGGTACAATTGGCAAACTGGGGGTTCAAACGCCTTGCTTCTTCATAATATTTTTGCTTGAGATTCAGGTAAAGGGTCTTATATAAGAACCATTCCCTGTTGCGGCTACGGCAGGCGCTATCCGGGTTACAGGCATTCCAGCCGTTTGGCTGCGTTTTGCAATACAATACCACATCAATGAACTGAAGTATATTTTTAGCGCTTAGTGCATTCCGCATATACCTGCGGGAGAAGAACTGCAGGTCCTTTTTCATTTTTGTGTAACGTACTATGTTTGCTCCGCCGGCAAAGAATGGATCGGCATCAAGTATTTTGTAATACACCGCAGGATCAAACCATCCTTTCGCAATTGCCGTGTCAGCATCCATCAGGTTTTCCACATTATTGTCAAATTCATAACTGGTAGAATTGGCCAAACACCAGAGGTAATAACAATATTCAGGATGCAACCGTACTAATGAATCGGCCCATACATCTTTCCAGTTTTTGATAAATAAGGAATCACTCAGGTCTTTCACATCTACTTTCACAGAGTCGTCCCCATCTTCATTATATATTACTATAGAATCCCTAATACCTAATTCGTTGGTAAAAAAGACGATCTGGTTGCGCCAGGCAGTATCCAGCCGGTTAATAGGCCGTTCAAGCAAATTATAAGCGCTGTCATATAATGCATATTGTCCGCCGGGGCTGACATCCAGTTTTAGCATTGCCAGCTTTATATCACAAACATTCAGATGGCAATCCACCTGTATGGCCTGGCAGTTGGAGTAAAGTGAGTCATACAAAGCAATCGCCCAGAGAGAATCCGCTGTACCAAAGACCAGCGAATCTCCCTCATAAAAGGACTTGAATGTTTTGACAAACTCTGGCTTGGTGCCCAGTTTATCGAAACAGGTTTCGCAGTTGCTGTAACATCCGTAAAAATCTGTTTCCTTTAATTCTTCCAGCAGGAAGTAATTTATTTTCTTAATATCTGAATTCTTAATAAGATGCACACTGTCATAAAAATTCAATGCATCCTGGCTGAGGCGCAAGGTATAAGTGATATAGTATTCCCCTATCTTATTGAGCGTTACATTCATGGTGCCCTGTATCGTATCAGGTTGATTAGCACATGCAGTATCAAATACAGCACCTGCTGAAAGCCCTACGCTGTCTATCAGGTTATTACAATCATCCTTGACAGTGATCTCCAGATCATAATAACAATCGCTGCAAATAACGCTGTCTTTGTCAGGACCAAATAATTTTTGATACACCAAAGGATCTACCCGGTAATTAAATACATAGGTGCCCGTAGCAGCAGCAAGGAAAGTGGCAGAAGCTGACAAAGAGTAATCACCTGGATTTCGTGAAAAATCTCCCGGCTTGATAAGGTCATTGGATACCTGCACGGCAGTACCGGTAGTGTTGGAAGGCAGGTCGTGTACATTGGGAGGTGTGGCACCAGCCAGCGCTGTGGCAACTGTTTTTCCACTGGCATCCTGGTAGCTTACGCTGATCTGGCCATTGGCATCCTGCACCATGTTTTTCAGGTAATGGCTTGCATTACCTGCTTCTGATCCAAAAAGGCGATCGAGTTCTGTTTGGGTTGGTTTTCCGTAAAAATATTTTGTAGCATGATTTGTATGCAATTGAAATGTATCTCCTACCCCGCCCTGTGCTTTTATCCGCCCAGTATTGTCCGCCATATACTCTGTTACAGCAAATGGATAACCTCCTGCGTTGGGAATATATTTTGCATAACTGTATGTACCCTGGAAAACGTTGCTTGTAGAATAGTAATTGCCAGTTCCCGATACATGACTTACCGAATCGGCAGTTGTTGTACAGCCAGATCCGTATAAAAGATCAGAAAAGCTGTAAGGATTACCGTTTTTGTTCTTATTAAATCCCCTGAAATAATGGATCGTACTGTCATTGGTTGGCGCTGGAAGTATGCTTGCTGCCGGTCTTCCCAGTGCATCATAAATGGTTTCCTGTACTACCGTTTTATTGTCTGTATTATTAATGGTGACCGACTGACGGTTATGCAGCAAGCCGCTGAAATAGCTGGTTACTATTTTTTGTTTGCCTTCTTCTGCAAAACTGATAGAGAATTGCCAGTTAAGGTTTTGCTCATGTCCATCAAATCGTACTACTGCTGAAGGGCAGGGATCTAATGAACCGCCACAAGAAGACGACCCCGATGGTCGGGCGATATAATTCCAGTTTCCTTCCCAGCGCAGTTCATCCGGGTAATGGATCTGCACACCCCGTATGCGGAAAATGATATATCCGCTGTCGTAAGGCATATTAATAAGGTGTGCGGCAGCGGCCGTGGTGATCCGGGTACTGTTATTTACAAACCATTTTGCCAATGTATCTGCAGGAACATTATAATTCGCTCCAAAAGTATAAGAACCGATAGATGCAGCCATCTGGCTGTTCCTGTCGATATACGTGTATTCCAGGTCAAACATTTCAGCTCCGGGATAAAGCGAAGGTGTCCATTCCAATTTGAGCTGATTCCCATTCAGAACAGTAAAACGGGTGACATCAGAACTATTATCGTTCCAATTATATTTCCGGTTTACAATAATTTGTCCTTTAACTCTGAATATCGCAGGGATCGGGCTGAGTTGCGGGCTGGTGATACTTATTATTTTTACTTTAAACTTATGAGCATTCCTGAATTTGTACAGGGCAATGCCTTTATAAGGTTTACCGGTGACCGTGTCATACCGTATTTCAAGATTGATATTGGCATGAGTGGTGGAGTCAGTGATCTCGCTGGTATCGGCCTGGTTTCCGTAGATATATATCTTAAAGTTTATAGTACAGTTAAAAGGCTGGTTATAAAAATAAATGGAGGTATCAAAATTTAATTCAAAGGATACGATGTCATCAACAGAAATATTCTGCTGTATGAGGGCCCATGATGTGCTGCTGTTAAACTTCTCATCAGACACAGTGAATGACTTGTCTGCTGCAACCTGTGACCCTTTCAATTCATTAACATAAGGTTCCTCAACAGCAAAGACCGTTGCTGAAAAACAGGTAAACAGGACAGACAGCATAACTGTCAAACAGCCTGGAAACATATGGTTTTTACTCTTCTTCACTATTTTTTTTCATTTCTTTTTCGGATTCCTTATTACTACCGGATTCTTTACTATTAACAATAAGGTGATAATCACTAAACTCTTTTGCAAGTGTCATTTTACTGCCTGCAATAGTTATAAACCTGCTTTCCGGTTTAAATGTTTCCTTCGTTACGTTAAGCACATTGGCTTCTGTGTAGTTGATCTCCACATAGTAGGTGTAAGTATCAATCGTTTCCTCTTCTTCACTTTGATCAGTAACGTCTTCTGCTTTCCCATCATCCTTACCACCAGGTATTTCTTCAATTCCGTTTTCCGCTGCATCATCTTCCAGGGGAGAAACCCTGATCATACCAATGAGCATTCTGGTGATACGGAATGTTTGAGGGTTGTAATAGATCCGGTAGCCCTGTATCTGCGGGTCCTGGATATTTTCAATTGTCAATATCTTTTCTATTCCTAATTGAGTGACCTTTGCAGTAGCTTTTTGTTCCACCATCAGTTTTTTAAAATCCCTGATACTAAAAAATTCGCCCTTTTTACCCTGCTCTCCTTCCACTGAGGATACTGAAACCAGTTTATTAACATGGTCCACTACAAGAACCATATCTTTTTTTTGAATAACTTCCAGTTTGTCGAGGCTATAGTAGAAGTTATCATTAAGCACAGCATATACAAACGGATGTTCTTCAATTACTTTTTCAGCTTCGCCATTATCATCTATAAGCTTTACTGATCCTTTGAATGACGATCCTGAATTGTTATAATAAGCCTTAACCAGCTTATCCATTTCTGTCCAGGGGTCATCGTCTGTTAGTGTGCCAATATCATCCGCCTGCCCGTCTTTTTGCTCTTCAACAACTGCATCCACTGGTTTACGGAAAATGTATCCGTTCTGTGCATAGAGGAATATCATTGTTCCGCCGGCTAAAGCGACCAGTATGAGCAGATATTTTAAAACTTGTTTCCGCATTTCGAATTTGTTATAAACGTTTTTTGTAGGATGACCTGGTTTCTTTTATCGTCATAATACCCCTTTCTGTTTCCTTTTTAACCCGTATCAGTATTCCTTCATCATCATACTCATAGAAGGTGGCAAAATTGTTTTCATCCATCTCACCCATCAGCCGCTGGCTGGAAGGATCATAGGCAAATGATTTCATTTGTCCGTCAAACGGATGCAACCGGATGTCATCGAAATAAACAACGCCACTGGATTGCAACTGAAGAGTGAAACTGGTTGACAATGCCGGCAATACGAACTGTGCTTCCACCCTCTTCCAGCCTTCTACTACAGGCCATTTAAGCAAACTATTGATAAGACCAGTACCATTGACAGTAGCCTGCACCGTGGTAGTGGCATCCCTGGGAGTGCCATCTTTCACCCAGAAGCTCAATACATATTTCTTTCCTGGTATTGGTGAAAATCCTTTGCTCAATTCATTGGAACCAAGCAGATATTGTCCTGCGTTATCAATAGTGAAAATAACAGGGGTGGTTCCGGTATAAACAGTTTTATTTATTGTGGCGGAACCGTTTACTTTCAGGCTGTACTTGCCACTATGCGCATACAATCTTGATGTATCCACCGTGTTTCCATTCAGGGTTTTCCTGAAGTTGAAATGGCCGGCATTATTACAGGTGTCGGAAGAACAATCCAGAACAAATCCATAATCCTCAAAGCCATCATAAGCCACTTCCCTGTATTGTGAATTGGAGGCAACGGCTATGGGCATTGATTCCAGGTAGCCAAATACAGCAGCACTGTACCGGTTCAATGCATCTTTATTCTCTACCTCAAGTCCTTTCGAATTGAAATAGGTCATTTCGTTTGCAGCTATCCATTTGTTGTCAGTACTTTGATTCCATGTTGAAGCGCTATAGCTCCAGAATGGACTGAACACACTATAGGCACCTGATTTTCTAATATCGGTACTTCCTTTTTTAGCAGGATCTGTAACCAGGTTCTCCCTGTTGATCTGGTACACATAACTGGATTTGGGTCTCCAGTTTCCAAGAACCCCTGTATAGTATGGATTCATCACTTTACTTACAGGTATAAATTGCCTGCAGGTAAACGGATCATCGCAGGTATTTAATGAGTAACCGTTAGGACAAATAAAATGTCCTACATCAAGAATCTGTCCCACCATATTGCGGGTACTGAAAACAATATTGAGATTGGCAATTGAAGCTGCATTAACCAACTGGGTAACGGTGTTATCATAGATCTCTGCACCAAAAGATGCTGGTCCTCCACAATTGTATCCTTCCATCTGTATTATATGCTGGCCTTGTGACAGTGTAATGGGATATATCCGCCAGGTATCAAATGTGGTTTGACTGACACAAGAGAGAAGTGAAACTGTTAATACGCCATCTACAAAAAACCGTACCTGGTTATCACCGGCAATACCTAAATAATATGTTTTTGTTTCAGGTGCCTGGATACACTGAGAGAAACCTATCCATTCGTCCACTGGATTTGAAATTTGTCCAACCGGGTCCCAGCAACTCCATATACCGCAACGATGAAGGGGGCCGCACCAGGTAGTGTTCCATGGTTCTTTAGGACTTCTTTCGCAAGAGTCCTGTCTTCCTGTGCCTGCCGCTGCTGATTCTTTTGATGTTCTGAAATTGGAAAGAACAGATGAATCGATCTTTGGTAATGGGGCGCTGTTGCCATTTTTATCCTGGTTGCCAGGACAAGCACCTCCTACCCACAACTGGTTAGCAGGGTTTGTAATAGAGGCTTCGACCTGGCCTGTTCCATCTGTATTATACCCGGGGAAAAATATCCGGGTACCCTGCCACGAGTAACTGCCATCATGAGAGCCTTCACAAACGGTATAACAACCTTCAATAACGGTAGGTACTGTATCTTTTATACAGAAGTTACCATCCGGAGATAAGGTATAATCCTGTGGACAAGTGGCGCAGAAATTAACGGGCACACTCCATTCTTCATTAAACACGGTTGCTTTAGCATCAAGGATCTTTGTAAGTTGTGTTACATCCAGCTTATTTCCTACAATAGGATTATTCAATGAGGCTATTGTCGCAATGGCTGTATTGGCCATGTTTCTGCGTCCGGAACGGATCAGTTTTAAATTCTTAAAACTTACCTGCTGTATAGTACCTGCCGCATTAATCAGCCTGTTCTTATTTACAGAAGCAACAGGAGAATTGATCACCCAGTACTTATTCCCGAAAAATATATCTATCAGCTCATCGCCCGGTTTCAACATAGCATCATAGGTGGCATTTGTGATCTCGCCGTTTGCATTTGTTGAAAGCAGGCTGAAGATGGTTCCCAGGTTTTTATATGCCTGTCCCATGCCATCATACTTCCAGTGTGCGGGATAGGCAAATGAATAAACCGGATCATCAAATTCATTTTGTGATTTGGTGAGCAGTACATTTCCGGTTTCTGCATCCCATAAAAGATTCTCCGACGTGATGGAAGAACCGTTTTCCATCTTGGTTACCTTATACTGAATGGCAAACCGGTTGATGATCTTAATGGTGGAAGTGGAACGGAAATTTCTCCTGTCATAATTTACCCCGATACCCGGGAAAAAGAAAGGCAATGGAAAGAATAAAATAGCTCCTGAGCCGCCACTTATTTTAAGACTTATTCCAAGATTCTCCGTTATTTGCTGCCGCATGTCGGTGTACATTTCCACATCCATGCCGACAGAACCATCGGAAACTGTACCATCAGGTTTAATAACTTTCACATCATTCTTCAGTTCTCTGCTTGCGGCCAGTTCATTTACTGACTTGTAGAAATATTCAACACTCGAAATTTTTTGTCCTGATTTATTATAAACATGAGTTGCTTTTGGTTTACCATGCATATCATTCGTCTCCACCGAGTATCCCTGCGATAAACCCACCATATCAAAATTTACACAACCGATCAACTTGAATAGTTTACTGGTTATTGGCTTGCGGTGTTCCAAACCAAGCACATCAATTTTTGCCGGGTAATCTTTTGCCGTATAAAATTCACTTACAACCGTTCCTGTACGGTTTACGGATGGCGCATCGCCTGTGCCTATAGACTTTACCGTTACTTTGCTATATACCACACTTGCGCCGGGAAAGAACGATTCCCCAAATGGTTCCTCGATATAATAAAAATTATTAAGCCCTAAAAACTCTTTTTGACTATACCGGATAGGCTGGCGGAAAGGGTTTTCATCATTGCCCAGCATGGGTTCATAAGAAGCGACACCTGTTGAAACAACTCTTCCTTTTGCGTCTTTTTGACTATAATCATATACCTGGCTGTAAGTAGCTGTTTGTGCGCCAGCAGCTCCCGACATAGCAGCCCAATCATCCGTCATATCAATACGCTTAACCCTGCTGCCCCCTCCTAACTTTTTCCATGTGGGGGCGCAAAGGCGTACCCATGATTTTCCAAGATTGACCTTATCAGAATAGCCTCTTTTCTCAGCTCTTTTGTCAAAGCCTCTGAATAATTCTTTAACAGTTCCGAAAGCCGTTACCAATGCCTTAATTGCTTTTTTCAGATCAGAACCATTATCCTCCAGGTTTTCAGAACCGGGATACGCATACTTTGGAAGACTGGTGCGGATAAACTGCCAGCCGTCTTTAGCTATCGGGTTTATCTTCTTTATCTTTTTCAGCCTGATCTTTGCCACATTATTAGTACCGGGCGCCAGTACCGGTTTCTCATTTGGATCGATCTCTGCATAGCCGGGTACAAATTCTTCGTGACCTTTGGCATCCAGGTCAAGCAGAAACTTATAGTACAGGTTTGTTATTCCTTCAAAATACCGTTCTCTCATTTCCTGGTTACTGGAAACAGGGTATGGAAGGTTTACATATATATAATCTGCCTTTACCAACCCGGTGGCTTGTCCCGGGTTCGCCACTCCGTTCAATATGCACATCTGTGAGGCCCGTCTATCCTGCACCCAGGCATAATCATCTGACTCATAGTTTATATTAATGCTTCCTCCTGATGGCAGGATGATCTTATTCAGTTGCCAGGCACGGGCAAATTTGTTTGTGTTTAAAGTATCCTGAAGCGTATAAGGAAATTCGGAGTTATTTAATCCATTGGGG
>JBEBIF010000399.1:0-3352 GCA_040080515.1 Chitinophagaceae bacterium
GTTTGCCGCCGGCGGGTGATTTCAGAAAGTCACGAAACATTTCAGCATCCTTATCAGCATAAGCGAGGGGGCGAACATATTTGTATTTGGAAATGCCCATGATCATGGCAAAGGTCTGGGGCCCAACGATGGTGGAGTCCCTCGGTTTGGGAGGCGCCTGGGCCAATACCTGGCTTGACATCACCATAAATAATAGTGATGCCATGACTATGGAAGTGTTTTTTGGCATAAATTCGACCTACTAATTTACGGATTTACAGGGGAATGGCAACTTTTACTCGTCACAGGCCTTAGTGTTTACCCCTAAAGGTCCATTTAGGGCATGTAGCGTTAAAATTCAGAAATGTTGCAACCGCTAAATTCTTTAAGAAATCATTTGATCATTAAACTGCTTCTAACCACCCATTTTGGATGAAAAAACCACTGCATAAACACATTAGTCACCACGCCAGGAAGGTCCACGGCCATTTTACCAAATACCTTTACGAAAGAGATACGATCTTAGCCACGTTGTGGGTGTTTATATTCATTGTCGGTCTCGGGCTGATTCCCATTAATACTTATATACTGAATCCTATAAAGCTGGGACTCAAAGATTTTGACTATACCGACCTGGCTTATGCTGAACTGGGAAAAGGAAAAAAGAACGGGATAGACAGTAATGTGGTAATAATCAACATTGGAATGGCAGACCGGGAAGTTTTGTCTATGATAATAGATAAAACGGCCAGCATGAAACCTAAAGTGATGGCACTTGATGCGCTCTTTTTTGAAGAAAGAGATCCGGTACAAGACTCCCTGCTGGCAGCAACTATAAGCAGGCACAAAAATCTCATTTGCGCTTCCAAACTTGAGTTGTCTGGCAAAGAAGGTGACACCGTTAAAATAACAGGAAATTACTTTAACCAGGCCCACACATTTGCCTATGCCAATTTCTTTAATGACGAATATGCTTCCACCCGTTATTTTGACCCCTTTCTGAAGGACTATAAGCACCAGACGTATGAATCATTGACTGCTGCAATCTTAAAACAATTCAATACGGCAGCTTATGAAAAGCTGAAGAAGAAAGAAGGGAAGAAAGTGCTTATTAATTATTCAAGAAGAACCAACCAATACCAGGTAATTGAATATGAAACACTTTTGGCCGGAGGTGTAATGGATTCTCTTATCATGGGAAAGGTCGCATTGCTGGGATATATCAATACAGACAGGTATGATATTTCTGATAAGAAATTCACCCCGATGAATGCCCGGTTTGCCGGTAAATCGGTGCCCGATATGAACGGAATTGTCGTCCATGCCAATATTATTTCCATGGCCCTTGGGAATCATTACATAAAAAAAGTACCTTCGTGGATAAACCTTCTGATCGCCGTGGTCGTCTGTTGGTTGTTCATGTCCTTCTTTATCCGCTATTACCTTGAAAATCATATCTGGTTCCACTTAGTAGCAAAAATAATCCAGGTGGCTACCGCCATACTTTTCGCCTACCTGGGTATCTACTTTTACGACAAATACAATCTGAAAGTAGATATGAAAATGAGTTTGATTGTTATTATCATGTCTGTGGACGTTATTTATTTTTACGAAGCCTGGGCCGTGTGGATGCATAAGAAATTTCATTATCATACGGTGTTTAAACCACACCACCATTAATAGTTCAATACTAAACCTTAAATACACACTGATGAAAAAGTTACACTTCCTTGTCCTCCTCACCCTTTTTGCCGGCATGGCAAATGCACAAAACAGCAGTTTCCTGCTCTACAGTTTCAAAGGCAATGTTTCTGTCATTGAGAACAGGGTGGAAAGCAAAGCCAAAGTGGGCAAAAACATGAACAGCAGTGCTTCCTTAAAAGTAGCCCCCGGTTCTGCCGTTACCCTCATCTGCAATGAAGCGGCCATGTTCACCCTCAGCAAACCCGGTACTTACCAGCTTACTAAGTTTGGCGACTCCTGTAAAGTGAGCAACAACTCTGTAAGTGCCAACTATGTAAAATATGTATGGGCCCAAATGACCAAATCCAGCGGCTCCGCAGGCAGCAACCGAAAAGCATATATGAATAATGTGGGAGCTGTTACCCGCGGCATCAATAATATCTGGGTGGATCCCAGGCTGGATACCATTAATTATTCCGGTGGTGAATTCCCCCTTTCCTGGAAATCGTATGCAGATGCCAAAGAATTTGAGTTCATGCTTTTTAATTCAACTAACATCGTGGAGCCCTTTTATACCAACACTGTTTCCAAACTGAAAATATCGATCCCTGCTTTTGTTTCTAAAATGAAGGCCGGCGAAACCTACTTCTGGATATCCGCTATAAAAGGGGAAGAGAACGAAGAAAGAAAAGTGCTGAACTATGTGACCAAAGAAACCTTTGCTGCCGTGCTGAGCAGTATCAAAAGCCAGGCAGCAGGTTTTGAAGCTCCGGCTGAGCAGGCCTACCGCATTGCTTTTATGCTGGAAGACGCACACTATCTTTCTGAAGCATATGATTATTATACCAAAGCAGCCACACTGGATCCTGCCAATGGTTTGTACCGCTCCACATTAATGTCATTCAAAAAAGATTACGAGATAAAATAGTGAATAGATAAAAGATAATAGATAAAAAATGGCTTCCTGTATGGGAAGCCATTTTTATTTGACTTGCCATTACAGATGATAGATGATAACTAATAGATGATAGTTCTTTCTACTCGATATTTACTACCGATAATTGGAGTATCAATAGGATGGAACTAACTGCATTGTAAAGAACTATCATCTATCATCTGTCAGTTATCATCTATTTTTACTTTCTCTTGCTTAGATTTGATCATAAATTTCACCAGATGAACATTTCGTTTTGGTCCGTTGGCAAAGCCAATGAAACATATGTAAAAGAAGGTGTGGAAGATTTCACCCGCCGCATCTCAAGGTATTTTAAAGTGGAATGGAATATCATTCCCGTACCCAAAAATGCAGCCATGATGAGTGAAATGGACCTGAAGAAAAAGGAAGGAGAAACCATACTGCAATGGCTGGGCAAAGATGATTACCTGGTGGTACTGGATGAAAGGGGGAAACAACTGAGTTCTGAAGGTTTGGCAGCTTTTATCCAGGCCCGGGCCAATGAAAGCAGAAAGCAGGTCATCTTTCTGATCGGCGGCGCCTTTGGCATTGATGAAGCGGTACTGAAACGGGCCGATCATAAATGGAGCCTCTCCCAACTGGTATTCCCGCATCAGCTGGTACGGCTGATACTGGCCGAACAGGTGTACAGGGCCTGCACCATTCTGCGTAATGAAAAATATCATCACAGATGATTTGGCTAGCACTTCGGGACGTTATGAAAGTTATATGACC
>JBEBIF010000400.1:0-3351 GCA_040080515.1 Chitinophagaceae bacterium
GTGTATAAGAGACAGGGAGTTGCTTGTGGTTTTTCAGGAACGTTGTTCTGCCGGTCATATTTAGTATTGTAAGAATGTGGTATGATGAATCCCAGCAGGATAAAAAGCAATTTCATGCAATAGTTTGTATCTGGAAGATACGATTTTGAATGGCTAAAGGCTTTTTTTAACCGCAGAGAATACATTTTTTAACGGCGGGGGAGGGAAGCAGCAGCAACAAGAACACTACCCTGTATTTCCCTGCGTCTCCCCGTCTCAGCGGTTATTCTCTGCCGACACCCTTTACCTCAAAATCCGTAGCTTTGCCAACCTATTTTTGCTATTAAATGTTGAGCGTTGTAGTATGAAAGATATTCAGTACATAACCAGTCAGCACCCGCAGTATATCGAAAACCTTTACCAGGAGTTTGTAAAAAATCCGGACAGTGTGGATCCGGATTTTAAAAAATTTTTTGAAGGGTTTGATTTTGCGCTTAGCAATGCCAGGAATGGTAGTGCCGAAAAAGCTGTTACTGCCACCGTACCAGCAACCCCGGTAGCAACAACACCCACTATTACTGCTTCACCTGCAGAAGGCATCGACTGGATGCGGGAGATCAGGGTTTACCGGTTAATATTGGGCTATCGCAATAAAGGACACCTTATCGCAAAGACCAACCCTATACGCACCCGGAAGGACAGGGGTGCCAATATCGAACTATCTTTTTTTGGATTATCAGAAGCAGACCTGGATGCTACCTTTCATGCAGGTCAGTTAATAGGTTTGGGCACCACCACACTTCGACATATTCTGCAACACCTGGAACAATGTTATGCCTCTCATATTGGTGTGGAGTTTAAATACATCAGCGACCAAAAGAAAATAGACTGGCTGACCAATGAAGTGGAAAAGAAAATGCTGGAGCCATTGGCATTGAATAAAAGGAAAAGAATTTTAGAAAAGCTGAACCAGGGCGTAATGTTCGAAAAATTTCTGCACACCAAATATGTTGGACAGAAACGTTTTTCGCTGGAAGGTGGTGAAACGACCATTGCAGCGCTGGATGCTATCATCAATACTGCTGCAGATAATAGTGTGCAGGAAGTGGTGATCGGAATGGCACACCGGGGGAGGTTGAATGTGCTTGCCAACATCATGGGTAAAACCTATGAGCAAATATTCAGTGAGTTTGAAGGTACTGCCAAGCTGGACCAGACCATGGGCAGCGGTGATGTAAAGTATCATATGGGTTATGGCAGTGAAGTGCAAACGATGAATGATACCACTATTCACCTCAAGCTGATGCCCAATCCCTCACATTTGGAAGCGGTGGACCCGGTAGTAGTGGGTTTTTCCCGTGCCAAAGCAGATGTGATGTATCATAGTGACTTTGATAAGATACTGCCTGTATTGATACATGGTGATGCATCCGTGGCCGGACAGGGTATTGTGTATGAGGTATTGCAGATGAGTTACCTGAAAGGATATTATACCGGAGGTACGATTCACTTTGTTATTAATAACCAGATCGGTTTTACTACCGACTTTGATGATGCCCGCAGTTCCGATTACTGCACTTCGTTAGCCGCTGCGGTGCAGGCCCCTGTATTTCATGTAAACGGAGATGATCCGGAAGCTGTGGTAAAATGTGCGGAGATCGCTACCCGCTTCCGCCAGGAATTTAATTCAGATTGTTTCATCGATATGGTTTGCTACCGCAAGCACGGACATAATGAAGGCGATGATCCCAAATTCACCCAGCCACATTTATATGCATTGATCGATAAGCATCCTAACCCAAGGGAAGTGTATGTAAAGTACCTGATGGAGAACGGAGAACCTGATGCCAAAGAACTGGCGCAGGAAATGGAGAAAAAATTCTGGGCTGATCTGCAGGAGCGGCTGGATGAAATAAAACAGCATCCATTGCCCTACCATTACCAGGCACCTGAAGTGGAATGGAAAAAACTGCGGCGGGCAACAGAGCAGGATTTTGAGCAATCACCCATTACAGCCATCAGCAACGATGATTTTAAAAAGGTATTTGATGCGCTAATGAAATGGCCGGCCGATTTTAAACCACTCCGTAAGGTGGAAAAGATATTGCAGGATAAGATCAAGTTATTTGACACAGAACAAAAAGCAGATTGGGCTACCGGAGAACTGCTGGCCTATGGCAGTTTGTTGCTGGATGGAAAAGATGTGCGGATGAGCGGGCAGGATGTGCGGAGAGGAACCTTCAGTCACCGCCATGCTGTATTAAGAGATGAGGTTACAGATAAACCGTATAACCGGGTATCACATATTCCCGGTGCGTCCGGCAAGTTCCGTATCTATAATTCATTACTGAGTGAATATGGCGTATTAGGTTTTGAATATGGCTATGCTATGGCCAATCCGAATGCACTGGTTTTATGGGAAGCCCAGTTTGGTGATTTTGCCAACGGCGCCCAAACGATGATCGATCAGTTCATTGCAGCCGGTGAACAAAAATGGAACCGGATGAATGGCGTAACAATGTTGTTGCCGCATGGGTATGAAGGACAGGGGCCGGAGCATAGCAGTGCCCGCCTGGAACGATTTTTACAAATGGGTGCAGAATTGAATATGGTGATCACCAATATTACCACTGCGGCCAACTTTTTCCATGCATTAAGAAGACAACTTGCATGGCCATTCAGAAAACCGCTGATCAATTTTGCTCCTAAAGCTAACCTGCGGCATACAGGATCGTATTCAAGGATAGAGGAATTTACAACCGGAGGATTTAAAGAGGTAATTGATGATGTAACAGCTGACCCGGCTAAAGTAAAAAAAGTATTGTTCTGCAGTGGCAAGATCTATTTTGATATGGCTGAACGCCAGCAAAAAGAAAACCGTACGGATATTGCACTTATCCGGTTAGAACAAATTTACCCATTGCCGTTTAAGCAACTGGAAACAATGCATGCTAAGTATAGCAAAGCCACCTGGTTCTGGGTACAGGAAGAGCCAAGGAATATGGGGGCTGCATCTTTCCTGCGGATGAACCTGACGGGCATCAATTATGGAGTGATCAGCCGGCAACCATCGGCTTCCACTGCCACCGGCTACAACAAAGTGCATATGCAGGAGCAGAAGGAGATCATCGAAACAGCGTTTAGTATTTAATATTGAAACAAGAATCTATGACAGATATAATAGTTCCAACCGTAGGTGAATCTATAAGTGAAGTAACCTTGCTGAAGTGGAATAAAAAAGATGGTGATTATGTGGAAAGGGATGAAGTGATCGCTGAACTGGAAAGCGAAAAAGCCACTTTTGAAGTAAATGCCGAAAAAGCAGGCGTGATAAAATTAGGCGCTATCAGCGAAGGTGATACTATTAAGATC
>JBEBIF010000401.1:0-3347 GCA_040080515.1 Chitinophagaceae bacterium
TGCCTGCAGGCCGGTGAATCATGAAAGAGGAAAACGATTACCTGTAGTTAGCGACTATCTGGAAGAAACGAGGTCGGATGCCGGAAGTCAGAAGTTGAAACCCATTCTTCCAACCTCAGACCTCCAACCTCAGACATCAGACATCGGACCTCAGACCCCCGTTCTTCTCAAAGCACAAAACCTTTCCGTATGGTTCCCTGCTAAAAAAACATGGTTGGGAAAGCCGGTCTCATTTACCAAAGCCGTGGATGATGTAAGTTTTGAAGTGTACAAAGGTGAAACATTGGGATTGGTGGGTGAAAGTGGCTGCGGAAAAACAACATTGGGAAGAACGCTACTCCGCCTCATTGAACCTGTTGCAGGAAAAATAATCTATAACGGCATTGACTTAACTTCAAAAAAAAGAGATGAGCTGAAATCACTGCGTAAAGAAGTGCAGATCGTTTTCCAGGATCCCTATTCTTCGCTGAATCCAAGGTTAACAATCGGCGCCGCCATTGCTGAGCCTATGAAAGTTCATCATCTTGTACCAGGCACCGCACAACGAAAAGACAAGGTGATCGAATTATTGGAAAAAGTAAACTTGAAAGCCGAACATTTTAATCGTTATCCGCATGAATTCAGCGGGGGACAGCGCCAGCGCATCGTTATCGCAAGAGCGCTGGCATTAAATCCTTCCTTTATTGTGTGTGATGAGTCAGTTTCTGCACTTGATGTAAGTGTGCAGGCCCAGGTGTTGAATTTATTGAATGACCTTAAAAAAGAATTTGGCTTTACTATTATTTTTATCTCCCACGACCTGTCCGTTGTACGCTATATCAGCGACCGTATCATGGTGATGAACAATGGAAAGATTGAAGAAAGTGGCCCCGCTGATGCCATCTATTTCAATCCGCAATCAGACTATACCAAAAAATTGATCTCCTCTATTCCTAAAGGCCTGATCCCGGCTTAACCCCTTTTTTTTATTCCCCATAACCGGGCATAGCCATTGTTCTCTCCTTTTCATCTTCGTAAAACTGTTTGGCACTTTTCCTGCGGGAATACAACATTTTTTTCAACTCTTTTTTAAGCAGGTCCTGCAGGGAGTCTCCCTCCTTTATTTTGGTATCTGTTAATGAAGTAAAATCAAATTTGTTGTACCTGGGCATATTTAACAGGGGGGAATAAAATCGTTTGGACAATACCTGGCTGGTGCTATCCTCATACTCAAACTCTTTAGGATTTTCCGGCACCAGTCCAACAGTAGCCAGCTTCCAGTTCAGGTCGTCCTTCTTCTCCTTATACCTGAAGAAATAAATAAACCCGGTCTTCCCCTTATATGCTGTTGGTAACCGCTCCGCAAAAACAATGGTGTCCGGCTTACCATAAGATTTGCTGTTCAGCAAAGCACTTTTGCCAAGATCAATATGTGTATTGTATTGCACCGGAAACTTATCTAATTGTTTTTTACCTTTCAGATCTGTATAAAGCTCATACCGGTATTCATCCATTGCTGCAAAATATTTCATTAATGTATCGGGATACGCTTTCTTCTTATCCAATAACAACATCATTGTATTATACTTCAGCCGCTTGTCGCTTGATCGCAGCATCTGCTGAATGAGTGGTTGCACAGCGGGATTGATCTCCCAAAAAGGCATCAGCAATGTGGCATACAGGCTCAGATCCGCATTACCATAATCATTATCTTCATCCCTTCCACTATAAGACACTGCTTTTGTCACTGTCTTACTTTCCTCTGCCTTTTCAATGGCTTTTCTTTTTTCTGCAATAGATTGCTTTTTTAATGTCTGCTTTGCCTCAATCAGGAATTTACCCAGGTACGCTTCGTAGTCCTGTGGCTTCAGCAGGTTGCTGTCCACCATTTCACCCAGCAGCGACATAATAGCTGTTTTATAATCATCGAGGTTTAAAAGTGGCAACAAATCAGAAAGTATCGTTTTCGTAAGTTTCAGTGAGTCCGATAACTCATCCAGGAATTTTCCATCGTCATACTGATAGTCCTCATCATAAATGGAAGATAACCTCCTTCTGTATGATCCATAATCGTTATTACTGAAATCAAGGACCGGGGGTTCATTATTTATGATATCCCTGAAAGTTGTATAGGCAAAAGGGGTTTTCTGTTGCAACAGACTTTCCAGTACTGCATACTGAAGTTCGACAGTGTCATCCAGTGCATAATATAATTCCTTCAGGTAGCGGGCTGAAACAGTCGTTTTAATGTCGCCTGCTTTCCGGATAAGTGCCTCTTTTGTATCAAGGTAATTCTTTTCTTCCCAGCTGATTTCTGCGATCAGTTGCTTCAGTTGTGGCAGGTCAGCAGAATCCAGTACAATTTCAGAGATATGCTTCACCGCCCGTTTATGCAATACACTGTCTTTACTGAGATAATCCTCAAAAAAGAGTTTTGATTTTTTTACAAAAGGATTCATGCCTTTCAAAGTATCCACCGGCATGAATGTGTCAAAAAAGTTTTTAAGAAAACTACTTGGCTGAGACAAAGTATCCATCTGGGTAAGCAGGCTAAACCCTATACCATCCATATAAAAGGTTTTATTCCAGAGAGTACGGCTGCTGCCCGTATCTGAAATAATGGTTTCCCATACTTTCATCTTATTGGGGAGTTCTGCTTTCTTTTTCAGCCGCACTATCCAGGTGGTATCACCCATGTAAGAAACTGTTTTATCACCACTGAGTCCGGAACTGTCTTTGGTATAATAATATCGTGGAGACCTTGAAAAAATGATATATATCTTTTCGCCGGTAGTATCGTTTGTAATTATTTTGTTTCGGAAAGTACCGCCCTGCAGTTGATCTTCCTCTGATTCATCTTCTTCCTCTTCATCACCAAACCGGGAGTAGCGGGGCATATCCAGTTTTATTTTCTTTTCCTCCGGAAATACAGGAGTGTTTACTGTAAAATACAAAGAGGTATCTTTTTGCAGCCGGGCCTCCCTGTATACAAATGGTTTTATCTCAAAGGAATTAAGGAAAGAACTCATAGCGGCAGTTTCCTGTTTACTATGTGCCACCAGGGTGTAATAGTGCGGTCCCTGGATAATAAAACGGGTCATATACAGCTGACCATCTTTGTCTTTGTATTTGCAATCCAGCGCCGGGTATCCTTTGTAATGGGTTTGCTTCCGGGAAAGCTGTGTGTCAATAAACTCTGATGACATAAAGCTTTCATCCATCAGACCAAGGTCGAATGTATCTTCCTCCACAAAGCTATAATTGTGAATATCTGACCGGATAATACGAAAGCTGGTACCGGTTGCCTTGTCTGCCGCATCATAGATCCAGCTGCCGTCATTTCCAATGTACGGATCATGTGGCAGTTC
>JBEBIF010000402.1:0-3334 GCA_040080515.1 Chitinophagaceae bacterium
TAGCCAAACCGCAGGTTGTGCGCAGGCTCAGTGAAAATTTGCATTTAATTGGCCCAGTACCCATTCAATATTTTTATTTCTTCTAAATTTAAACCACAGCTCTCTGTAATCACCTGAATTGTCGATCTGATGTTTGAAATTGGCAAATGGTTTTTGTCCTTCGAGTGCTGTAAGCAGCCTGATTTTTGTTGAATTGTTTTCGAGTGTATGAACAAATCCTTCCAGAATTTTAAAACTTTCGGAAGATTCCATGCACTCAATCTCAATAAACTTTTTTTTGCCTTTTCTCACTTTGCTAATTTCCTCCTTCCAATCTTTCGGATCCATGTCAGGATTTTGATCAGGATTGAGATAAGTCACAACTTCGCAAGTGTCCTTATGAATGAAACATTTAAAGCCGGCCTTTAGGCTATCAGCAATATCAGTAAGTATTTCTCTTGAAATATCCATAAAAGAAATAGGTGGATAGCTTGCGCCCAACATGTTTATTTGCGCTATTCTACGAAGGTACTTTCTTTTCAATTTTCTGAGTATCAGCAGAATTCCTTTGTTCAGGCAATAGCGTCAATACCCGTTTCTAAACGTTTCTCCCGCCTCTCACCACCACCCAACTTACACCAACCCTCACCACCCCACAATACCAAAAACGGGGTATTTAGAATACCGGCCCGGTGCGGAAGGCAAGATGCCGATGGTGCCCGAAAGCAATTAATTAATAATGTGACTATCTCAAGAGGCAATTTTTTAAACACAGAGTAACAGAGGATCGGAGTTTCACAGAGAATACATCTTTGCAGGCAAAATTCCCTGTGCAGCTCTGTTTCTCTGTATCTCTGTGTTGTAATTACTTGTGAGACAACATCTTTTATGCATTTTCCTGGTGTAATTTCAGCCGCTCCAACAACAATTTCAGCCGCTCCAACAACTTTTTCAGCCGCTCCAACAACAATTTCAGCCGCTCCAACAAGAATTTCCGGCACTCCAACAAGAATTTCCGATGCTCCAACAACAATATCCGGCACTCCAACCATCGTTGCTGGCGTTCCCCCGTGTTTTGCGGATGGGACCATACAACAAAAAAACGCCCTTGCAAAAAGGCGTTTTTAGTTAAGCAGTAAGCAGCAATAATTATTTATCTCAGAAAAAGCATTTCCCTGTACTTAGGCAAGTACCACTCCCGGTCATCTACCAGCAATTCTAATTTATCTACATGATAGCGTATCTCATCAAAGTAAGCATCTTTTACCTGGCTTTGATAGCCGATCGCTTTGCTGCGGGTGCTGTCAATATTGTTACAGATCTTCCGGGCATCGATCATTTTTTCCACCAGGTCGCTGGTCTTATTAATATGCTCAGAGATCTTTTCCAGTATCTGCTTTTGATTACTGTATGCCGCATCCGTCAGCCCTGCTTCTTTTAACCCTTTGATGTTATTGGCCAGCAGGTTTTGATAACGGATAGCAGCAGGTAATACATGACTCGTGGCCAGCTCACCCATGATGCGGCTTTCTATCTGTACTTTCTTAATATATTTTTCCAGTTCTATTTCGTGCCGGGCTTCCAGTTCAGAATGCGTATAAATATGATTGCTTTCAAAAAGATGTTTCGCCTTTTCAGTTACCATGGCATCCAATGCCAGCGGGGTGGTCTTTACATTGGGCAATCCTCTTTTTTGCGCTTCTTTTTCCCAGGCAGCGCTGTAGCCATCACCTTCAAACAATACTTTTTCACTCGCTACAATATACTGGCGTATGATATGCATGATCGCCATTTCTTTTTTCTCTCCCTTTTCGATCAAGGCATCCACTTCTTTTTTAAACTGCCGCAACGTATCTGCCATGATGGTATTCAGTACCGTCATCGGGTTGGCACAGTTGGCTGATGATCCCACCGCACGGAACTCAAACTTGTTTCCGGTAAAGGCAAACGGGGAGGTACGGTTGCGGTCGGTATTATCCAGCAACAGTTCCGGAATGCTTTTATAAATATCGATCTTCAGCAGGCTTTCTTCTGTTTCATCCATTTTGTCTGATACCCTTTCTTTCACATCATTCAGTACTTTACTCAGGTATTGACCGATGAAAACGGAAATGATAGCAGGCGGTGCTTCATTAGCGCCCAGGCGGTGATCGTTGGGAGCGGATGCAATGGAAGCTCTCAGCACATCTGAATAATCATGAACGGCTTTAATGGTGTTTACAAAAAAAGCAAGGAACATCAGGTTGGTCTTTGGCGTTTTGCCGGGTGCTAATAGATTTACACCGGTATCCGTAGCCATGCTCCAGTTATTGTGCTTACCACTTCCATTGATCCCTGCAAATGGTTTTTCATGTAATAATACTCTAAGGCTGTGACGGCGGGCTACCCGGTCCATCACATCCATCAGCAATGAGTTGTGGTCCACTGCCACACTTACTTCTTCAAATATCGGGGCACACTCAAACTGTGCCGGCGCCACTTCATTGTGCCGGGTGCGCAGCGGAATGCCGAGTTTATACGATTCTGTTTCAAAATCCCGCATGTACGCATACACTCTTTCCGGAATCGATCCGAAGTAGTGATCTTCCAATTGCTGGTTCTTGGCAGAATTATGACCATACACCGTTCTACCGGTCATCACCAGGTCAGGCCGGGCATTGAATAAGGCTTCATCCACTACAAAGTATTCCTGTTCCCATCCCAGTGTGGGTGTAACACGGGTAACGTTCTTATCAAAATAATTACAAACATCAACCGCCGCTTTGTTCAATGCGTCCAGTGCTTTCAGCAACGGCGCTTTATAATCCAGCGACTCGCCGGTATAGGATACATAGATGGTGGGGATGCACAATGTTTTGCCCTGCCCGATCTCCATGATAAAAGGAGGGGAGGAAGGGTCCCACGCAGTATAACCTCTTGCTTCAAAAGTGGCCCTCAGTCCGCCGCTGGGAAAAGAAGAAGCATCCGGCTCTTGCTGAACCAGTGCATCACCTTCAAATTGTTCTATAGGAGTACCATCGCCTTTTAAAGTAAAGAACGAATCGTGTTTTTCCGCAGTGGTGCCTGTAAGCGGTTGAAACCAGTGCGTAAAATGGGTCACTCCCTTTGCTTCAGCCCAGGCCCGGATACCGGTAGCTATCTGGTTGGCAACAGCCCGTTCAATTTTCTGACCTGCTTTTATGGATGATTGCAGACTTTTATACGCTTCATCACTCAAGAACTCCCGGGCAATTTTAAGGGAAAAGACATTGCTTCCAAAAATGCCGGTTATTTTGTCAGCCCCTTCAACCTCAAAAGGGGCGTTGGTGGTCAGGTTGTTGATTGCATTAAAACGAAGTGACATTTGAATATTTTT
>JBEBIF010000403.1:0-3312 GCA_040080515.1 Chitinophagaceae bacterium
TCGCGCCGGCCAGGTTGCCGAGCACGCGATTGTCCTCGATACGCATCGTCCCGGTGGCGCCGCCAAAATTCTGGGTGTGGCCATGAATGCCGCCGCCTTAAAAGTGAACCTGACCGCTTTAAAGAAAGGAGGAAAGATCATCGTCAATACCGATGGCTTTGATGCCAAGAATCTTCGCCTCGCCAACTATCCGGAAGGAGAAAACCCACTGGAAAATGGCAGCCTGGACAATTATGAAGTGATAAAAATGGATGTGACCAAAATGACCCGTGAGGCATTGAAGGACATGACCATGGGCATGAAAGAGAAGGACAGGGCCAAAAATATGTTTGTGCTCGGCTTCCTGTACTTTATGTACAACCGGGATATGGATAACACGATCAGTTTTATCCGGGAAAAATTTGGCAAAAAGGCTGATATCATGGATAGCAATATCAAAGTATTGCAGGCGGGTTATAATTACGGAGATACCACAGAAGTTTTCACCACCACCTATTCGGTGGCGAAAGCAAAAATGGACCCGGGATCGTACCGTTCCATTATGGGCAACCAGGCCGTGGCTTTTGGTTTAATTGCTGCTTCGCAAAAAAGCGGGTTGCCCCTGTTTCTCGGTTCTTATCCCATTACCCCCGCATCTGATATCCTGCACGACCTGAGCAAGTACAAAAACTTTGGTGTTCGTACTTTCCAGGCAGAAGATGAGATCGCTGCTATTACTTCAGCAATCGGTGCTGCCTATGGCGGTTCGCTGGGTGTTACTACTTCCAGCGGTCCCGGTATCGCATTAAAAGGAGAAGCGATGGGCCTGGCTGTGATGCTGGAGATACCATTAATTATAATCAACATTCAGCGGGGTGGCCCTTCCACAGGATTACCTACCAAAACAGAGCAGAGCGACCTGATGCAGGCATACTATGGAAGAAATGGCGAATGCCCGATGCCGATCGTTTCGGCCAGTACACCAGGTGATTGTTTTAGTGCGGTGTATGAAGCAGTGCGGATATCGGTGCAGCATATGACGCCGGTTATCTTCTTAAGCGATGGTTATATAGCCAACGGTGCAGAGCCCTGGAAGTATCCTCAGTCGGCTGACCTGGTGCCCATTCCTGTAAAATTCAAAACAGAACTGGGACATGGGGAGGATAAGTTTCAACCTTACCTGCGGGATGAAAAACTGGCCCGCCCCTGGGCAGTGCCGGGTACGGCTGGATTAGAACACCGCATCGGTGGTTTGGAAAAACAAAACATCACCGGTAATGTGAACTACGAACCGGAGAATCACCAATTGATGGTAAAGATCCGCCAGGAAAAAGTAGATAAGATCGCTGATTATATACCGGCACAAACATTAGACAGTGGTCCGGAGAAAGGAAAGATACTGGTACTGGGTTGGGGCTCTACGTACGGAGCTATTAAATCGGCTGTGGCAGAACTGCAGGGTAAAGGCCATGCGATAAGTCATGCACACCTGCGGTATATCCGTCCATTCCCTAAAAACCTGGGCGACATCATTAAAAACTTTGATACGGTGCTGATACCTGAAATAAATAACGGGCAACTGATAAAGATCATCCGTGACGTTTATTTTGTAGATGCCAAAGGGTATAATAAAGTAATGGGTGTACCGATCACCAAGACAGAACTGGTGATGAAGCTGGAAGAGATGCTTAAAAGTTAATGTATCAATCCTGAATATTGCAAAAAAGAGGCTGTTTTTTGAGACAGCCTCTTTTTAATTTAAAAATATATGCACTATTGTTGGCCGGACTATCGCTCCGGGAATGACTGTTACTTGATCAGGTCCCAGGGAGTTATGATTTCAGGATCCTTGTCTTCATCTTTTGGCCTTTTATCATCATCAGCGATATCAGGTGTATGAGAGGTGCTTGTATCGGCATTATTAATACTTATATCAAGATTCTTGATCTCTTCATCTGTAACAATGTGACTTTTATCTTTCAGATGTAAGTCACGAAGCTGCTTTGTCGTTGATCCCTTTTTTTCAATTTTCATAAACTGTGTATTTTCCTGCACCTGGTAATAGCAGGTGCAGGGGAGAATAGTTTAAAATCCGTTGTAATTGAATTTCTGTCCGCCGATAGATGCTTCGTACATAAGGCCTCCTTTCTGTTGTGTAAATATCATTACACCATCACTGTACTTTACATTAGCAGATGCACCTACGGTTAATGCGACAGCAGAAGCCTGTGCAGAGAATTCTATTTTGTTTTCTTTGAAACGGTCAAGATCGGCTTTGGTTTCAAAGAAGATCACTTCCCGGTATGCCTGGCCACCAAATTGAAAACCAATACTCACTTGTGTAAGCTGGGCTTTACCCATGACAACACCCCGTTCATACACGATCCCATTACCCGCTGCACCCCCAATACCGATTCCCCCTTTCCCCACATTGGGGAAAATAGCGTATCCATAGGCATTAGTAAATAAACTACTTATTAATCCGTCAGTAGTAATAAATTCCTGTTTTGCTTCTGCACAATCAACTGCCAGTTTTTTTTCTTTACGGGTCATTTGGGCCCCTGCAAAGGTTGTTATAAGTAGCGTCACTGCCAGGATGCCATACTTTAATGCTGTTACGCCTGTAAGTTTTTTCATATTGTCTGTTTTAATAAATTAAATGACTTGATCCAATACAGCACGTTGTGCAAGCACCTTGCCAAAAATAACTGCCACCACAGACACTTCATAAACAGTACTTTTGGCAGCCATTACCGTTGGTGGATTTTTGCTTTTTAGAATTTTACAATACTGTTACATTCACTGAAAATTTAGTAAAATGAAAAGATTACTTACACTCCTGCTGATCTTCCAGGCAGCCTTTCTTTTTACGTTAAAGGCACAGAATACCGATATAAAAAAAGAAAAATGGCATTGGGATAATGCACTGAAGCAGGATACCAGCGCCGGCTATGTGCAGGTGGTAAAAGTGGATAATGTGCTGTATATCTCCGGGGCAGTGGCCAGGGAGGTAACACCGGAAGGGATTACCCGGGTATATCAATCACTGGAACGGTCATTAAAGAGTTTTGGAGCCACTTTTCAGAATGTGGTTAAAGAAAATTTATACACGACGGATATGGAAGCCATGAAAAAATACAATGATGCCCGCAAAGTATTTTACAAAGGAGATTTTCCGGCTGCCACCTGGGTGCAGATTGCCCGGTTATTTATGCATGATGCAAGACTGGAAGTGGAATTGATCGCACATTTACCAAAATAAGATACATAACAGGTATGCAGACCAGCATACCAGGGTACGTTATATTGTTTATTAACTGCCAGGGACCATAC
>JBEBIF010000404.1:0-3316 GCA_040080515.1 Chitinophagaceae bacterium
CATATAAGGCGATATGGTTGAGGGAGGCTTTTTGGGCGGTGGCGGACATAGAAGCAGCAGATATTAGTAAACAAAAAATGAATTTGCGCATACGGGGATTTATCAGGGAAGTTACAATCTAATTGAAAAGAACAGGCTTTTTTACAGGTGAAATGAACCGAAAAGTTATCTTTTACACTCATTTTTATGCGACAAATGGCTATTTTTGCCGCCCCCAAACCCGTTATTGGGTAGGGATTGACAGCGAAGAGCAAGCACTATTATCTGTCATCTTTTCACTGTTCTCTGAATTTTGGTCCCGTAGTTCAATGGATAGAATAGAAGTTTCCTAAACTTTTGATACAGGTTCGATTCCTGTCGGGACTACAAAAGCGAAGTTCAGACTTCGCTTTTATTTTACAGATACTACTGATCATTTCTCCAGCAACTGCTGCGAGGTAAGCCCGGATAATTCTATTCCTGACTCTTTTTTTGGATGTTCATCAAAACAAACTTCTATCCGCAGCGCTTTCAGGCCGGAAACGCCCTGTAGTTCTTCCAGGTCATAATGTTCGATCTCCTCTTTCAGCAGGTTCTTGTTTTGTAAAAACTCAATGTACTCCAGGTATTCGGCTGCATCTTTTGATTGGGAATAGACAATGGCAATCTTTCCGGGCTGTGTCAGCCGTTCATTGGTATCCCTGATCCGTACTTTATCAATTCTTTTTTTCACGATCTCATAGCGGATGTTATAAGCACCATCCACATCAAATTTTCTTTCTTCGGTACGGAACAGAATGGCCAGGGGCTGGCTATGAGAGAGTATCAGCTGTGTGGTGCGCAACGGGTGACTGAGTTCTTTTTCCAGGTTATGGGTCAATCTTGCTGCTTTGGCCAGTACGGTCAATTGCCACATCTTCATATTGCGCAGGTAGATCTCATCAAATTTTTTCCGGGGACTGATCGTTTGTCCCATAAAAATATTGAACTCCAGCCCATCCGTTACATAGCGTTCAAAGTAATGCGGATATACTTTTTGTGCGGCGGCCTGTTCTTTATCAATAAATCTTGCCAGGCTGTCATTGATACGGGAAATACTTTGTTCGTATTCCCTGCGGTGGTGATACAGCATACCGAGCTGCGGGTCCAGTGCTGCAAAATATTCGTCGATCTCATTCTTAAGCGAGGGCTCCATGTGATGCAGGTGATTGAATACTGCCACTACCTGTCCCTGCATAAAATCACGGATGCTCAGTTCTTCTTCTGATTGCAATACATCAGAGGCGGCTTTTATGAATTTATTGATCTTGAATTCTATTTCCTGCAATAGGGCCAGGGAGGATTCTGTTTGTGCTTTTACCACTACTTTCCGGGCCAGCTGCAACTGGTCGAGTATATCTCTCTGAATGGACTGGGATCTTTCGGTAGAGGAATTCCGGATGTCAATAGCGCCATATAAAGGATACACATCATTAAAAGCGATGCGTTCTATTTTCACATCTTCTTTCAACTGGCGGCCTACAATATAGTTCAGCGCTGCTTCGGTAAATTTCCATTCCACTGCAGGCTGTACAGCGGTGAATTTTTTCTTGATCACCCTTTCTACTTCGGTGTTCAGCAGCTCCAGGCTTTTTTCGAGTCCGAGTGTGAACAACGGGATGGCAGATTCTATTTTACCGATATGGAGTGGTTTCAAATGCCCGGGTTTGGCAGAAATTATTTCCAGCATACCCAACAGTTCATTTTGCTGCCGCAACGGGCAAATGATAATGCTGCGGGCGCCGGCTTTGTAATAATAAGGAAGGCATTGTGTTTCACTGGCCAGTTGTTCATCCAGTGTTTCAAATAATATAGGCTGATGATTTTCCCGAAACAATAATTTACAGTAATCACTTATTTCATCTTTTTCACCAGTGCTTTGCATATGACGGAACAGCAGGCTGTTGCTGTTGTGCATATCGGAGTAGATATAGTGCCGGTTGATCTTGAAAAAAGGAGTAACACCGATCGTCAGGTCTTTCAGGCCGATCAGGTTTTGTATATGTTTTTCCAGTTCGGTATAGGTGGTGGTGTCTCCAAACGCATTGATGTCCAGCAACCGGTTTTTCATTTCCATGATAACGGCCTGTTCCGTCACATCATTGATGCGAATAACGGTAAGCCCTTCAAAGACAAATTGGTCCAATGGTATTTGCAGCATCAGCTCTTCCAGTGAAAGGATGCGGTTAAAGACCTGGTCCAGCATGGATTCCGGCATCTTTGGCATTTCACCCACCGGGTGCACATCTATAAAGCGGCCATCCAACCGCAGTTCCATATATCTTATCAACCCGGTGCTGTCATCCGGAAATGGATAAATGGAACGGGACGTGTCAGGGCTGTTGTGCCCCATATATTTTTTTAAGATGAGGCCATAGGCAAAATGCAGTTTTTCCCGGTACAGGTCCTTGTTCACCGGGTTGTTATTAATAATGATCTCATTGGAACCGGGCTTTAGCAACATTTGCTTAAAAAGCGGGGAGGCATACACTGCCTGGTTCTTAAAGGGGAATAATATGCCATACATGTAATTGGCCGTGGTAGGGGGAAACACCGCAGAAAGCAGTTCTTCGATCAATTCTTTATGCGGTAATAATACATCCAGGTTATCTATGGTCTTCAGCAAATGCGGATGTTTATCAAACTCTGCCACCACTTCGCCATACAGTTTTTGCATGCCGGGATTGCCTTCGGCGATGTTTTTTTTCAGCGCTGCCACCAGCGGCCGGAAGGAGAGGCAGCTGTTGAATAAGGAATCGTCATCTAAAGAAACGCTGTCTTGCATGTAGTTAAGGTTTTAATGGTCTGTCAGCAGGCAGCAAACTGCCCTGACAAAGCTACTAAATATCATTTGTTTACATAAGCCGGATATAAGGCGCCGGGTGATACTGCTGCGGCACCCTGTTGAAACTAAAAACCCGCCAGGCTGATAATTGCCCAACGGGTTTTATTCTGGTAAAATACGGTTGTCTTTATCTTCTTTGCCGTCCCAGTGTCATTGAGATCTTTAGCTGGATGGTAAAGAATGCATCATTGTCTTTGGGATCGCCCCGCTGATCATTTGGAGTGCTGATCTCGCTGGGGGGCAGTTCATTTCTTCTGTCGGCCAGTTGCTGGGCAATAGCTGCCCGGTTGGGTGACAGGTAGGTATTAAATAACAACGGATCGATATATTTTTCGTTGCTCACATCATCGAGGTAATCGGTGGTGAGGATCCGGTGTACAAATTCGAGCCGGGCAGTAAATGAAGGGTTCAGCTGGTAGCGGAGACCTGCTCCTGCTGCAATATTGAACTGTG
>JBEBIF010000405.1:0-3315 GCA_040080515.1 Chitinophagaceae bacterium
CCCCGGCAGCTTTGCGCAGCAATCCATGGACAGCAGCTCCGGGTAATGCCACTACACTGGGTTGGCATAGCGATGGTACAACAGACTATACTATTTCAAGAGGAAATAATGTTTGGGCTACTGAAGACACAGTAGGGGCCAATTCGAATAGTGGGGTACCCGCTACTTCTACTACTTCCCCGGATCCGTTAAATTTTAATTTTACGCCTAACTATGGAGTGGAGCCAAGCATGAATCCCACGATGCAGCAATTTTGTATCACCAACCTTTTTTACTGGAACAATATTATACATGACATCACTTATCAGTATGGGTTTGATGAAGTGACTGGTAATTATCAGCAAAATAATCAGGGCCGGGGCGGAAACGGGAACGATTATGTTACGGCATTGGCGCAAAGCGGGGCAGTTGGTCATATTGGAAACAACGCTAATTTTCTGCCTACTGTTGATGGCGTAAGAGGAAGGATGAGGATGTATCTTTTTAGTTCTGCTACTACTCTACATGTTAATACCCCTGCTTTTCTTGTTGGCAACTATGGAGCAACGGAAAGTGCTTTTAGTATAAACAATAAATTGGTGAATGTAGGTCCTGTTACAGGGCAGGTCATTTATTATAATGATGACGCCGGGGGAACTACCCACGAAGCATGTGTACCACCTGCCAATATACTTGCCGGTAAGATAGCATTGATAAACAGGGGTAATTGCACTTTTGTCGCAAAAGTATTAGCTGCGCAAAATGCCGGGGCCATCGCAGTGATCATGGTTAATAATGTTGCCGGTTATATTACAATGGCTGGTGATGACAATGCTATTACTATTCCTGCTGTACTGGTTTCTCAAAGCGATGGAGCTATTCTTGCGTCGCAGCTTGCAAACAACGTCAATGTTACTTTAAGCGGCACAGCGGTTTTAGATGGTGATCTTGATAATGGAGTAATTGTTCATGAATATGCACATGGTATATCCAACCGTCTTACCGGTGGTCCCGCTACTGCAAGCTGTCTTAATAATGGAGAACAGGGAGGAGAGGGATGGAGTGATTATTTTGGCTTGATGCTGACAACTAATTGGGCCAGCACCAGTATTTCCGATGGAACTGTTCCAAGAACAGTAGCTACCTATGCAAATGGCGAGCCTAGTACTGGGGTTGGTTTCCGGAATTATCCCTATACAACTAATATCATCACAAATCCATTGACCTATGCTCATATGGGTATAACAGGTGCCCCCTGGTTGTTTGGTGATGGATCGGAAGTCCATAATATTGGAGAAATATGGTGTGCGGTGCTTTGGGAAATGACATGGGGAATCATTCTGCAGGAAAATAGTATTAATCCAAATTTTTATGATTTTTCTTTGTCCAATAACGGGGGAAACAGTATAGCATTTAAACTGGTAATGGAAGGAATGCGGTTACAGCCTTGCAGCCCCGGATATATTGATGCAAGAAATGCTATCCTGACGGCTGATATGACATTATATGGTGGCCGGCATCAATGTGCAATATGGACAGCTTTTGCAAAAAGAGGTATGGGGTATAGCGCTTTGCAGGGCAGCTCCAATAGTAAAACAGATCAGACAGCGGCATTTGACCTTCCACCATCTCCTTCTATTACCACTCAGCCTATTGATCTTACAGTTAATCCGGGTGATAATGCAATTTTTACAATTATAGCTACGCCACCAATAAACGGAGCCTACCTGATTTATAACTGGGAGGTAAGTACAGACGGTGGCGCAACCTGGAACAATGTTTCTCCTGCTGTTACTACTTCAACACTTACACTGAGTGCGGTTACGGTAGCAATGAATGGATATAAATACCGCTGCATAATCTTGCAAGGCTGCGCTGCTGCTATCTCATCTGTCGCTACATTAACGGTATTCGTACCAAGCGGATTTACTTTTAACAGCCCTTCACCTGCTACAACCGCCTGTCCGGCACCAGCTACGATGGATATTGCATTGGGAACAACTGTAATTGGTGGATTTGCTAATACCATTACCGTTTCATCAAGCACTCCGCCTGCCGGAACCACCGTTAGTTTTATTCCCGGCAATAGCATTACTCCGGGCAATGGTGTTACCGTAAGACTCAACGGAACTAATACTTTAGTCCCCGGTACATATACCTTGACAATAACAGGAACAGCTACCGGCGCTACCTCTCAAACAAGAGATATAACCTATATCATTACGGCAGGTTCTGCCCCCGCCATTACAGTACAGCCCGCCAATCAAACAATATGTGCCGGAACTAATACTTCATTTAGTATCACTTCAGCTACAGCCACTTCTTTCCAATGGCAGATAAGTACAGATGGAGGTGTTACTTATACCAATGTAATCAATGCTGGTGTTTATGCAGGAGCTACAACAACTACGCTGAATATTACCGGCGCCACTGTTATTCTCAATAATAATCGTTACCGGTGTATCGCTTCTACTGTTTGCGGAACTTCTACCTCCAATGCAGGAATACTGACCGTAAATACTTCTCCGGCTATTACAAGTCATCCAACAAGTACTTCTGCTTGTGCAGGTACCAATCAAACCTTTTCGGTAGTGACTACCGGCAGCTCACTTACTTATCAGTGGTACATTAGTACAGACGGAGGTGGTACATTCAACCTATTGCCTAATGGTGGTGTTTATTCAGGAGCTACATCAGCCAGTTTAACTATTACCGGCGTTACGGTTGGATTAAATAATAACCAATATCGTTGTGTTATTACAGGTGTTTGTCCTGTTTCACCACTTACTTCCAACGCAGCCACACTTACGGTGCCTGCTTCATTAAGTATTACTAGTCAGCCGGCAAATGTTACTATCTGTGCTGGCAGCAATACCAGCTTTACAGTTGCAGGTACGGGTATCAACACCTATCAATGGCAGTTAAGCACAGATGGAGGTACTACCTGGGCTGATGTGAGCAATGCTGGTGTTTATTCGGGAGCTACAACAGCTACATTAAATATCACCGGGGCAACAGCAGGGTTAAATAATAACCGCTATCGTTGTAATGTATCTTCTGCTGCATGCGGAACTATCTCATCTAATGCAGGAATATTGACAGTAAATACTGCTCCGGTAATTACGAGCCAGCCAACAAACGCTTCGGTATGTACAGGTACTAACCAAACATTTACAGTAGGCACTACCGGTACATCACTTACTTATCAATGGTATATAAGTACTGATGGTGGTGGTACATTTAATTTGCTGCCGAATGGTGGTGTTTATTCAGGAGCTACATCAACCAGTTTAACTATTACCGGCGTCACAGCGATTTTGGATAATAATCAATATC
>JBEBIF010000406.1:0-3304 GCA_040080515.1 Chitinophagaceae bacterium
GTAGAATTCACTGTGCCGCATTTGGAAACAGCACCTTACCCGATCATCAGTTTCGGACAAGGTTGTGAAGGCGAACCGTTATTGATGTGGGAAACCATCCGGGATGCCATCATTGAAATAAGAAAACATACCAAAAAAGGAAGTATCAATATCAATACGAACGGCTCCAGGCCCGATGCGGTGAAAGCATTGTGCGAAGCAGGGCTTGATTCTATCCGGGTAAGTACCAACTCTGCCCGAAGGGAAATTTATATGCCGTACTACCGCCCCAACAATTATCAGTTTGAAGACATCATCGAAAGCCTGAAAGTAGTGACCTCATTTGGCGGCTGGACCTCCATCAACTATTTTGTTTTTCCGGGTATGACGGATTCCATAGCAGAGTATGAAGCGTTGCGTAAGCTGATCAGAGAAACCGGGC
The DNA here is from genome assembly GCA_040080515.1 of Chitinophagaceae bacterium. Lineage (GTDB taxonomy): Bacteria > Bacteroidota > Bacteroidia > Chitinophagales > Chitinophagaceae > JJ008. The sequence continues at coordinate 422 of JBEBIF010000406.1, forward strand.
TGAAGATGATACAATGGAGAAATTTCAATATTGATCCAGACTGGTACCTTGGCAAGATCGGCGTGGCTGATACCGGCGAATGCATGGGTGTAAAACAATTGCAGGAACTCATTCATGATGAATTCCCGCAATTAAAGTTTGGCTATTTCAATCCACCGATAGAACGTATCAAAGGAAAGTTTGAACTGGACTTTGCCCATTAATCACAACAGCTCACTGCTTTGGCAATTGCTTCTGTCACCCAATCAAAAGAATCGGATTTCAGCCATTCATTATTTCCACCGGCATTTCTTAATGGTATCCACCCGGAAAGATTATCCCTCCCGCTTCCCACATGCACCATGCTGCGCTGCACCCATCTGCCGTTTACACATACATAGGTCACGTCCCAATCATCCCAATCCCGGTAGCACCTGGCAAACATAGAGAAGGCTTTATCCTTAAAAGATAAACACTTGGCCATTTTACTGCCCAGGTCGCCTCCTTTTTTCGATAGCTCTTTAAATTTTTCAATAATAAAATCAATCACTTCTTCCTCAGCCGGAGTGGTTCCGTACGGTGTTACTTTCAATTCTATCGCACAGGGAAGGGTGCGGTGCCATCTCCAGGTTATGGGCCCTGCATTTTCACAGGGGTCATCTTCCCGCCATCCATACGAACCGGGATGCTGTTCCATCGTGAACTTAATATCTTTCAGATCATAATAAATACCGGGAAGGTCCAGGTTCACATTTACAGAAAAATTTCCTGTTTTTACACTTTGAATATCAAACCTCCGGTTAAAGGTCCCTGTTTTAAAACTATCAGGCAGCAATCGGATACTGATATCATTTGCCGGCATAAGTAACACTATGCTTCGGGAAAGATTGGTTACCGTAAGTGTGGCCGTATCGTTCAATCGCTGCAACCCGGTAACCGTTACATCCAGGTAAGTTTTCTCTCCTTTTAATAAATTCATTTTACCGGTGGATACGGCGAGGTCAACTCCTGATATTTTTTTGGTGCAGGTTTCTTTTCCCTGCTCCTGCAAAGAAATGTTTTGTTCCCCTTTTGCCGAAGCCGGTAATAAAAAAACAGCACTTCTGGGCGACTCTGCAATAGCAGAAAGAGACTGACCATTGGCGGAGCACTTCGTATTACTTGCATCCCCGTCAAATGAACCTTTTATTGGTAACGGTGAGGCAGTAAGCACATGAGTGGGCATACTGCATCCGGCAGCTGAAACCAGGTCATCCTCATACAATTGTCTTACCCTTACCGGAGCGGAAATGATATGATTGCTTTCATCAATAACAGATACTACAAAGGGCAGACTTGCCTTTTCCCGCTGCAACATCCCTCCGCTTTGACCGGCCTGGTAGCGATCCAATAATGACAGCGCCACTTGCGCCGGGTCATTGGGGTCACCGATCTTTAATTTGTTTTTGAGCAGCTGACCGATCGCTTTTTGCTGCTGTTTAGCAGTACCGCTGACAGGTTCCACTTTAAAACTACCTGATATCATATCGCCCGGACGAATATCCTGTGGCAGATAAACTTTTATGGTCCCTTGCGGAAAGTTGAACTGGACCGTAGTAAGTCCTTTTTGTTGGGTGATCGTCTGTGCCCTGGTTATTGATGCGGGTACGAGCAGGAATAAGGAGAGCACAGGGAGAAGGTGGATTTTTCTCATAACTGTGCTTTTATGAAAGTTAAACAAAATACCGGGTTTTCTTTTTACCAACCGGATTTTCTTGTAACAACACAACGTTGTTCCGTTTATCTTCGCCTGCAATTGCTTAACAATTAATAAGTTCCTTGGCCGCAACCAAAAATATTTATACAGGGATCGGGCTGGCTGTTTTAGCCACTTTTATCTGGTCGGGCAATTTTATTGTTGCCAAAGCGGTCAATAAAGACATCCCTCCCATCACACTGAATTTTTACCGCTGGCTTACTGCGTCTGTGATCATCTTTCCATTTGCTTATAAAAAATTCAAAGCAGAATGGAAAATAGTACGGCAATCCTGGCATTATTTATTCTGGATATCGCTTACCGGTATTGCGCTGTTCAATACGTTTGTATATGTGGGTGCACATTACACGTCTGCTATCAACCTGGCATTGATCGGCACTACCTCTTCTCCCATACTCTCCATCATTTTTGCCCGCATCTTTTTAAAGGAAAAGATCGGGCTGCTGAAAATGATGGGGCTGGTCCTTTGCATCACAGGTGTGCTCATTTTATTATCAAAAGGGAATTTTCAAAACCTGATCCATTTGCATTTTGGCACCGGCGATCTCTGGGTGCTGCTGGCCGCATTTTGTTTTTCCATTTATAACACCATGGTGAAGAAAAAACCGGTGACGATAACTCCGGTCAATTTCCTCTTTGTCATTTTCTCGTTCGGAACTATCATGGTACTGCCTTTTTTTGTTTGGGAAATGAACACTTCTCCGGCGGTGGCCTGGAATTATAAATTGATACTTGCCGTTTTATTCCTTGGCATCGGCGCTTCAGTCATCTGTTTTTATATCTGGAATATTGCCATCGGCAAATTGGGCGCCGGCCGCACCGCTTTGTTTGGCAACCTGATCCCCGTTTTCAGCAGTATCGAAGCAGCCCTGTTTCTGCACGAGGACTTTACAGGGATACATATTATAAGTATGCTGGTGGTCTTTACCGGAATTGTGCTGGCCAACTGGCGGCATAAATGATCAAAATTTTAATAAATTAGGTTAGCCTTACTAAAAGGTAGGCTTGCCTGCTGGTAGGTATAGGCGAGCCTCGCTCAGATGGAGGCGAGCCTACTAAATATGGAGGCGTGCCTGCCTACAGGGGTAGGCGAGCCTCGCTCAGATGGAGGCGTGCCTACTTGTACCTGCAGGCGAGCCTCGCTCAGA
>JBEBIF010000407.1:0-3292 GCA_040080515.1 Chitinophagaceae bacterium
GAAAAACTAAAAACAAACACAAATAATAGTATAAAAAATATTTTAAATCTCATATAGAAATTATACAGTAAAACAAATATGTAAAGCAAGTAAATAAACCTGCGGCCCGCCTGCGATATACGCAAGGCGGGCCGGAAACGATTCCGAGTTACCTCGGATGGCATCCCACGCGGGATGGGTCATCTTATCCAGACGACACTTTTTGAAGAATTAGCGCGAGGCGCTCCAGGAGATAGACCCACGCCCTGTCGAGCACGGCCCCCCTCCAGTGTACTGCACCTCCCCCGATGCCTGGCCATTTGAAATTGACCAGGACACGTGTGTCGTGCGACCACCGCCCATCGAGAAGGCGGCAGAATCGTTAAGCCCGAGAGGGGTGCCACCTCGGAAGTTGGCGTTAATCCCCCCGTGACACCCGCTCATGCTGAGCGAGACCACGACACCTCCAGACACGGTCAGCGAGACCAGTGATCCGGAGTAGGTTCCGTCGGGACCGCCACCCGTGGTGGTGCCACCAGGAGTGTTACCTCCGGGAGTACCAGTGCCAGGGGTTGTCGTGGTCGGCGGAGCCTGCTCGTTGAGACCAACGAAGTCTTGCGCCGTGTCCATTCTAAGATGAACACCCGCAGAAACCACGTTGAACCCACTCTTCGTGGCGCGGGCTGTGAACCCACCCCACCGAAGACCGCTGATGCTGTAAGAGCCATCAGCACCGCTGGTCGCCGAGCGACCAGCGTTGGGGCCGTCAACGACGCTGACCGTCGCACCCGCAAGGGGTGCGCCGTGCTCCTTGAGCACCCGACCAGATAACGCCCAGAGGGTGTCGATCGCCACCTCGATACTGGTGTCGCTGGTCAGCGTGACCGCACGAGTAAAACCAGCATTGTTCGCCCCAGCGCGAACCGCAAGAGTGAAACCGCTGTTCCAAAGCTGGGGAAACGTAGCCATCCCGTTCGGGTCACTCGTCGCCGAGCTCCCCGCATTGGGACCGTCAGTGATGACCACCGACACACCCCCGAGGGGCATGTTGGTAGCCGCATTCACGAACTTCACCGCGAGGGCCCACTTGGGGGTCCCCTCGACCGGGGTCGTTGGTGCCTGCACCGTCGGCTCGACAGGAGCCGTCGGTGTATCGCTGGGCGTGGTGCCCGTAGCGACAGCGTCCGCCGGCACCGTGATGGTGCTGGAGGCGGTCGCGACATTCACCGACGACTTCGCGCCGACCGGTGCAGTTGCCACCGAATTCGACACCTCTGTCACCATCGATGGTGACGTCGGAGTTCCGTTACACGCAGCACTGGCAAACGCCAGCGCCACGACTACGAGCCGAAGCTTGCTGGTCATGTGTGCTGTGCCTCCTGTTTTCCGCCCGCAGGGCGGACGGAAAAGGTGAAAGTATGTTACAAGTGGACGTATTTATCTTGTATTTGTTTTGTAAAAATAAAAAACAAATAGGTCCACTAGTAACTTTTATTACACTAATTCTTCTATTACAAAGAACACACTCTACCCTACTATTATACCACAACATATACCATTTTGGCAATAGCAAATTATATGTTGTGGATAAAGGGTTTTTTGACTTTTCTGTAAAAAATAGTGAAATACAGAAAAACCTAAAAAATGCCTTAAAATATAGATTTTTTACCCCTATAGCAAGAACCACTCTTTCTATTTGTAACGTAAAGTTATCCCCAGTTTTATTTTAGCCAACTTGACTACAAAAAATAATCACCCACATAAGATAACCAGAGTTTAAAAAAGTTATCCACAAAAGATAAAACACAAGATAAAAATATGTATTATGATATTAGCATGAGTACGAAAAAAAATATTATTACTATTGTTATATTGCTCGGTGCTATTATCATAGGATTATTTATTTATAATTTTGATAATTTAAAAATAAATAATACAAAAGAACCTGTAGTAGAAAATAAAATTCCAAATCTATTAGTAGGACCTATTGTGGGTGTCATGCAATCTCCGGCATTTGGAAATTATCTAACAGATACAAAAGGTAGAACTCTATATGTATATGGAAATGATAAAAAACTAGAAAGTGTCTGTGCTACAGACGAATGTATAAAAATGTGGCCACCATTTATTTATGATTTTAAAGAAGTATCATCTTTCGATGATATTTTAAGTAGAAGAATGAATGTGATACCAGAATCAAAAAAAATCTGGCCTAGATATTCTTATGGAGAGCAACCTCTTTATTACTACAGTGGTGATAAAAATCCTGGTGACATAAATGGTAATGGTATGGAAAATGGCAAGTGGAGCATAGTACAAGTAGTAAAATAAATTAGAATCTCTTCTCGCATATACTTCTCCAATCTCTATCAAAAATCTTAGAGCATAATTTTTTTGTGTTCTCTGTGGTTTTTTTATACATAGCCATCATAGAAAAAACTTGCTCATAACAAATATTTTCACCTGCACTATTTATCTCACCACATAGAATAAACGGGTTTTCTCTATCACCCACAGAATAAGCCGATACAGCATTTGCAGTAATACAATAATTCTGCCATTCCAAAGTAGGCATCAAACTACACATATAAAATGTGCCTTTTACTTCACCTTTTACAATAGGGTGTATTTGGCGAGCGAGGCCATTCATACAAGTCTCTTTCAAATTAGCCTGATCTAGATCAAAACAAATATCTGCGATTTTTTTAATATCACCTTTGGTCAATATGGCTATGAGTGCCGGCTGATTGGCAAAGCACCCACCCAAATATTTAGCATCTATACGTTTGTCATTGCAGGGATAAAGTAAATCAGTCTCTTTTACCCACCTTTCTGGTGAAGGCTTGCCATTGTGAACTGCCCAAATATTTTCCATAAAAACTCCATCATAACAATTGAAGGCTGGAAAATTCTCTATATTTTCTATTGCTTGGTCGCACGTATGTAATGCTTTAGTTAAATTCTTGTAGCCTGCATGTGCCAAAAAGCCATGACCGATACCATGAGCACACTGAGTATATACAGTAGGTCCCTCTTTTACACATTCATTAAAAGTATCTGCCACATTATCCATACCACCATCGGCAATAACATTTAAAACAAAACCGTGATAACAAGAAGACAAGAAATAATCTCGGCAATACGGCAAACCTTTGGTACCATAAGTTTCATATAAATAATCCCCCACCACATGATTTAATAAATGAGTCTGCCCATCAAAAGGAAGCCCTGAAAAAAACAATTCATCTTGAGCCTGCACCACCCCTACCCTCTTTATCAGGGCTAAATAAAATTCTTTTTGCTTACTTAGATC
>JBEBIF010000408.1:0-3292 GCA_040080515.1 Chitinophagaceae bacterium
ATCCGGTTTGGCATTGAAGGGTGCCATCGGTTCTTTGGTGGTTCTGTTCTTTACCAGTTCAATACAACCTAACAAGCCAGTATTGCGAAAGTCGCCGATGCTCGGATGTTTTTGTTTTAATAATTCTACTTGTTCATTTACATATTGTCCCATGGTGGCACAATTTTTAATCAGGCCGTCGTCTTCATAGATCTTTAAGGTTTCCAAAGCGGCAGCGCAACTAACAGGGTGCGCAGAGTAGGTGAGGCCCAGCGATAAAACAGTGTCATCATACTTCGCAGCGATCTTATCACTTACCATCAAACAACCGAACGGCAGATAACCACAGGTCAATCCTTTTGCCATCGCTATCATATCCGGAACGATGCCATGATTTTCAAAACCAAACCATTTGCCGGTACGGCCAAAGCCACTCATCACTTCATCCGCTATTAGTAGGATGCCGTGTTTGTTACAGAGTTCTCTTGCTGCTTTTAAATAGCCAACCGGGTATTGCAAGCAACCGGATGATCCCGATTCGCCTTCCAGCAGGATAGCGGCGATATTGCCAGCCCCTTCATAAGCGATCACTCTTTCCAAACTGGCCACTGATTCTTTCAGCAGATTTTCTTCTCCATATTCCCAGCGGTATAAATACGGCAGATCGAAATGCACAAAGTTGGGAGCCTGTTGCGAGTCCATTGCTATACGTCTTGGGTCGCCGCTGGCAGACATGGCGCCATACGATGCGCCATGATAAGATTGATAACGGGTGAGTATTTTATGACGGCCGGTATATAGCCTGGCCAGTTTGATACCATTTTCAATTGACGTAGCACCGCAAAGCGTAAAGAAGGCTTTGTTCAGATCACCGGGGCATATCTCTGCCAGTTTCTTTCCCAGATCACCCCGAACTTTCGTTACACAACTCGGCGTTACATACGATACTTCCTGCATTTGCTTTACCACGGCATCCGTCACCCGCTGGTTGCCATGACCAATATTTACATTCATCAATCCTGATGAAAAATCAATATATCGTTTGCCATCATAGTCGTAGAGATATACGCCTTCGGCATGTTTTACTGCGATGGGGGCGATACCTTTTTGTTTGGACCAACTGAACAAGGTATAATCAAGGTTATCTTGAATTATTTCCTGTGCCTCTGAAATTGTTTTTGTACTCATACTATTTTATTTTTTATTAGCCCGGCTTTAGTGCTACTATGATCGTCTGTTGCGTCGCACTCTTCATCGTTCGGTAATTCTATTCAGCATTTGCAAAGCGATCTTATCTTATTATTATTTCTGTTTAAACCCGATTCTTTGCCTGTTATCCCATTTATTCGTCGCTGCGTTTTCATCCAATAAGTTTTCCATCGCATCATAAAGCTGGTTCAACTGTACATCATGTTCACCAATTCTTTCCTTTATTTGTTTTAACTGCTCCCGCAGATCACTTTCCTGTATCAACACTCTTCTTATTTCTACAAATGCCCGCATGATAGCAATGTTCATTGCTATGGCTTTATCCGAGTTGAGGATTCCGCTTAACATGGCAACACCCTGTTCGGTAAAGGCATAAGGTAAATACCTTGTGCCACCCCGACCATTCTTTGAGGTTTCATTTTGCAACCTCAAAGAATCTCCTGTCTCTAAGGTTTCAATTTGAAGTCTTATATCGTTCCATTCTTCATTTGTAAGCTGAAACATAAAGTCCTTTGGGAACCTTTTAATATTACGTTTTACAGCAAGGTTAAGTGCTTTTGTTTCAGTTTCGTACAAAGAAGCTAAGTCTCTGTCAAGCATGACCCTTTCACCCCGGATTTCATAGATCCTGTTTTGGATACTTTTAATAATTCTCATGTGGTACGTTTTAGGTTCGGAATTTACAACTTGGAGATTACCCACCCATATTCTCAAAGAAAATAATTTTCCCCATTTCGCCCCTCCAGGGAGGGGAAGTTCCGGAAAGAAAAACTATTTGCTTTTAACATCTTTGCTACCTGAATGAATCATCAACCTAAGTTCCCTTTAGGGACAGGGTTCTCAGCTCATCCAATTCACTCCCGCCTCTGCATTCCACTTCGTTGTACTCTTCTTTAGCTTTGTCCAGAATTCAATGGAACTTTTGCCGGTGATATCTCCCACGCCAAACTTACTTTCATTCCAGCCGCCGAAGGAGAATGGCTCTCTTGGCACGGGCACACCTACATTCACACCGATCATACCGGCGCTGGCACGGTCGATGATGTAACGGGCCATGCCGCCATTCTGGGTGAACACAGATGCCGCATTACCATAAGGATTGGCATTTTCAATCGCCAGGGCTTCATCCACGGTATTGGTTCGCATGATGGAAATGACCGGGCCAAAGATCTCTTCGGTGGCCACACTCATTTGAGGCGTTACATAATCAATAACCGTAGGACCCACGTAGGTGCCATTCTCTTTTCCTTTTACTTTGGTATTGCGGCCATCCACTAATATCTTGGCACCATCTCTTTCTGCCTCGCCAATATATCTTTCAATCCGTTCTTTACTTTCTTTGCTGATAACAGCTCCGAGATTTTCTCCGGGAATGATCTTCCTTGCTTCTTCACAGATCTTGTCAACGATGCTGTCCACATTACCCACACCGATCATGGCGGAAGCGGCCATACAACGCTGACCGGCACAGCCACTCATACTCGCCGCTACATTCTGCGCTGTCATTCCGGGAATGGCGTCTGGTAATACCATCAAATGATTTTTGGCTCCGCCCAGTGCTAACGCTCTTTTAAAATTTGAAGTAGCTCTCTGATACACGATCTTGGCTACTTTGGTAGAACCAACAAAGGAAACCGCTTCGATGCCGGGATGATCGCAGATGGCTTCTACTATTTCCACATCACCATGAACGATATTGAATACGCCATCAGGCAGTCCAGCCTCTTTTAACAGCTCGGCCAGTTTGCCACAGCATAGCGGCACTTTCTCGGATGGTTTCATTATCATGCAGTTTCCTAAAGCAATGGCATTCGGTAGTGTCCAATTTGGTACCATCGCCGGGAAATTAAAAGGAACGATGGAGGCTACTACTCCCAGCGGCACATGTTCTGTCCTGCATTCCACGCCTTTACTTACTTCCAGTATCTCACCGGTTACCAATTGTGGCAATGATGTAGCGAACTCTGTCAGTTCAATACATTTTTCAATCTCTGCTACAGATTCTCCGTAAGTCTTTCCGTTTTCTTCACTACAGAGTTCCGCCAGTTGTTTCAGATCTCTTTCCAATAAAGTTTTATAGCGGAAGAACACCTGAACCCGTTCC
>JBEBIF010000409.1:0-3291 GCA_040080515.1 Chitinophagaceae bacterium
TACCGGTAACATTTGCGAAACAGATACGTTTGCCGCCAGCAGAAAACTGAATGAAATACGGGAAGGAGATTATCTTGTTTTTTTCAATGCGGGGGCGTATGGTTTTGAAATGGCTTCCAATTATAATTCAAGATTCAAACCGGCGGAAGTGATGATGAAAGGAGGTAAAGCCTGGTTGATTCGTAAAAGAGATGAGCTGGACGACCTGCTAAAAAAACAAATTATTGATTAAAAAATAAGTATATATACTTATTAACAGCTGGGCATAAGTATGTAATCAGGAAAGGGAGATATTCTCTATTTTCAGGAGCAACTTATTAGTTGCTTTCAAATCTGATTAGTATGAGAAAGAATACGGTTACCCTATTTTTCTTCCTGTTTGTTTTTTTCTTTTCTGTTCAAGTATCATTAGCACAACCCAACCAGGAGGTTATCGGTATTCCCACTACCGGGGTGAGGGGAATAACAGTTTCAGTAACAGAGTTGATGCGCCGGGCTGAAATTGCTGATAAAGCCCCCAGGCCCGCAGTAATAAAATTCAGGGAGGAATTTCATTCTAACAGACATCCGGTTGACAACCCGGCAGCACAAAACGTGTCGCAATGGCCACCTGATAATACCAGGAATAATCTCACGCAAAGAGTAGCTGCTACGCAAACCATTCATTCTAATTTTCTTGGCATTGACCTTTTTTCCGAAAGCTCTTCCATTCCACCAGACAGTAACGGGGATGTAAGCTCAACACAGGTTTGTGTGATTTCAAATGGCCGTATAAAATTCTATAACAGGAACACGGTGTGTGATGCAGCGCAAACCACAGCTGCTACAGGTGCTACACCTTTGGCTTCGCCGGTATTTAGTTCCGATCTTGATGCATTCTTTTTATCAGTGGCACCAAACGGGACCAGCGATCCGCATGTGAGATATGACAGGCTTAGCAACAGGTGGTTCATAGTAGCCATAGATCTTGCGGCAGCTTCCAATCCATGTGTAATTGCCATGAGCAGTGGCCCTACTATAACAGGTGCAGCAAGCTTTACGTTCTTTTCATTTGTGTATGACGCAATCAGTTCACCACCTGCAGTGCCAGCAGGCTACATCGGTGGTTTTTTTGATTATCCTACATTGGGTGTGGATGCAAATGCGTTGTATATAGGAGGAAGGATGTTTACAACCGGGGGTACTTACCTTGGTGCTTCCTTGTTTGTAGTGAGAAAAAATTCGTTAACCAGTGGTGGGCCAATTGTTACAACAGCTTTTCATCTGGCAGGAACAAATACTACAGGTACTTACACTCCGCAAGGTGTGGATAATGATGACCCGGCTGCTACACAGGGCTATTTTGTGGGGGTAGATGTCGGGGTTTTCAGTCGATTGATTTTTCAAAGAATTAGTACACCCGGAGGAACACCCACTTCATCAGGTACAATAAATCTAACAGTTTCCACTACTACTTATCCGCTTGGACAATCTGGTAATGCACAACCGGCCTTGGGTACACCTGCTACAGGTCTTGATGATTTAGATGACCGGCTATTTGCAGCTATGATACGTAAAAATAAAATTACGGGTATCAGCTCTTTGTGGACAGCTCATAATATGGAAGTAAATACATCTGGTGTTGCTTCCTCATCTGGTAACAGGAACGGTACCCGTTGGTATCAGATCGATAACCTTGCTGCAACACCAACTGTTACTCAATCGGGAACTTTATTCGACAATGCAGCTTCTAACCCTCGTAGTTTCTTTATTCCGTCTATTGCTGCCAGCGGACAAGGCCATTCAATAGTGGGATTTTCTACTGCTAGCGTCGCTGTTAGTGCAGACTGTGGAATAGCCGGGCGATACAGAACCGATGTCTCTGGCACACTGCAGACATTTACGTTGGCAACAACTTCTACCACTGCATACAATCAAGCAGGTTCTCCCGAAAGGTGGGGTGATTATTCGCAAGTGGTAGTAGATCCTCAGGATGATATGACTATGTGGGCATTCCAGGAGTTTTGTAATGCAACAAATAGCTGGGGAGTAAGGGCTATACAGGTAAAGGCACCACCACCTGCGACACCTATTGCTCCCGGAACATTGGGATGTGGTAATCCCAGTGGCGCTAACAGGTCATCGTCTGTTACACTTAATGGTACCTCTGTAAGCAATTCAGAATTCTATGACCCAGGTACAGGATATACTAACCGGCTGGCTGTAACCACAACTGGAACAGGAGCCTCTATCAGCAATCTTGTTTTTGTAAGCCCTACTCAAATTACATTTAATGTGATATGGCCTTCTGCACTTTTTGGTAGCACACAAACATTGACTATTACTAATCCTGATTGCCAAAGCGTCACAACAACATATACGTTACCATCCAGCTGTTCTGCCTTACCAGTTCACTGGCTCACTTTTACCGGCAGGGACATTGGCCGCAGGGTACAATTAAACTGGGTGACAGATTTTGAAGCAGACAATACTCATTTTAATATTGAAAGGCAAAATGTAAGAGGTGAGTGGATTTCATTGGTTACACAAAATAGCAAAGGTGTAAATGGCGGTACTTATACTGAAATTGATGATAACCCTTTACCTGTTAATTTTTACCGGCTGAAACAGGTGAATGTGGATGGGTCGTTTACTTATTCGGTCATAGTGAAAGTTGAAATAAAAAGCCATGGATCATTTATCGTTTATCCTAACCCGGTTAAAGACCAGTTGAATGTTGAGTTCCCCGAAGCATACCGCAAAGGAATTATACGTCTTATTAACTCAGTAGGTGAAGTGGTTTATTCAGTCAGAATTAACAGTGATAACAAACATGCCGTTGATGTTAATAATTTTTCAACCGGAAATTATGTGGTCGAAGTTGAGTCCCCAACGGGTAGCAAGCAACATTCACTTGTATTAATTCAAAGAAAAGAGCCGAAACCGTAAAATTTTATTGCTGAAAATTGAAAAGTAATAGCCCTTGCATGAGTGAGGGCTATTTTAATGAACAGGCTTTACTGTAATAACAGTGGTAGTTTTTGAAGTAACCGGTAACGTACCAAAGGAAGCTTCTGTATTGCCGTTTGATTCAGTATTAATTGTTTTTTCCCGAATGATTCCTGTGATCCTGTCGATGATAATCTTCCCGGTTGATTTGTTATTCATTGTAGTGGTAGTTTCAGCGCCCATCATTTCTGCTTTTGTTACAGAAACGGAATTTTCCGCAAAATCAACTACGATGGTTGAATCATTAATATCGGAAATAGCATAAGCAGCATCTGCTTTTCCGCTACTTGTTTCATAAGATGT
>JBEBIF010000058.1:0-14004 GCA_040080515.1 Chitinophagaceae bacterium
CGGGGCATGGAGGATTGGACCCGGGTGCCACTGGTACAAAGGCCACGGAAGCCAATGTATCATTGCAGGTTTCGCTGAAACTGGGCGATACGCTGGCCAAAGCCTTCCCGGACCTGAAAATTATTTTTACCCGTACCACTGATATAGTACCCGGTAATAAAAACAGTATTGATGCTGGTTTAAAATACAGGGCCGACCTGGCCAATCAATCCGGTGGCGACCTGTTCATTGCCATCCATTGTAATTCGGCCGGCAAACGTCCCGGTGGCTGGTATGAACGGCGGGTGGTGGGGAAAATTCCAATTGTAAAAACGTATAAGAAAGGAAAGAAGACCTACAAGAAAACCACCTATCAATACCAGTATGAAAATGTGTGGGTGGAAAACAAAGCCAGGGGGACAGAAACCTATGTTTGGGCAGTGAGTAAAAATGATGCAAAGATCAATTCCGTAGCAAAGAATAATGAAATGGGTGAGATAGACAGTACGTCCACTCTTACCATGCCCGACCCTTCCGACCCGGCAGAAAAGGCACGAATGCTTATCTATGCGCAGAATTATTTCCGGAAAAGCTTTACGCTGGCCGATCATGTGCAGGAAGAATTTAAGGATGCGGGCCGGATAGACCGTGGTGTAAAACAAAGAAATGATAAAGGGATCTGGGTACTGCAGGCCACCGGTATGCCAAGCATACTTATAGAGATCGGTTTTATTTCCAATAAGGAGGAAGAGGAATACATTACCAGCGATGAGGGCCAGGCCGAGATCGTACTCAATATCTTCAATGCCATAAAAAAATATAAAGAGAAGCTGGAGTCCAAATCGAAAGACAACCAGGCTGAAGCGGAGAAAAAAGGGTTTTAAACGAATCAGCCGTTTAAAAATAATTGGCTAATTTGGCAGTCTGTTACGGGCCTTACCGGCCTTAGTAAAAGCAATCGAATGAAGATCAGCAACGAAACAAAAGTCGGCATCCTTACCATTACAGCGCTTACGCTACTTATTCTCGGCTTCAATTTTTTGAAAGGAAAGGACATATTGAAAAAGAGAAAAAAGATCTATGCTTCCTTCAATGACCTGGGATCCTTGTCCAAATCAAATGAGGTAAAGATCAACGGTTATGTGATCGGGAGTGTGTATGACCTGCAGGTAAAAGATAAGAACATGAGTGGCATAGTGGCCACGATCAACCTTACAGAAGATGTAAACATTCCCAGGGACTCGAAAGCCCTGATCTCCAGCCCTCTCGTAGGGGCTTCTTACATTGTGATCGAAAGAGGAACTGACAGTATTTTCCTTCAACCGGGCGACACTTTAAAGACCCGTGTGGATGTGGGCATACTGGACGATGTGAAAGCACAGCTTACTCCCACCCTTACCAAAGTACGTTCTACACTGGATTCGCTAAATACCATTTTCGGAAGCATAAACGGATTGATCAATTCTGAGGCGAAGACCAACCTTCAGCAAACACTGGCCAACCTGAACAGGGCCAGCAGTGCCCTTAATGGCCTGATGGATAACCAAACGGGTGCTTTAGCTAAAACATTGAACAATGCCAACAGCATCACAGAAAGCCTGAAGAATAATACAGAAGACATCACTGCCACTATCGGTAATGCAAAAAAAGCAAGTGAAAAACTGGCTGCTCTTGATCTGAAACCTACTATTGATTCATTGAACGCAATGATCAGCCAGATGAAAGCGGTGGCGGCCAAACTATCCAGTAAAGATGGAACCATTGGCGCATTGATGAATGACCGCAAGCTTTATGATAAGCTGAATGATGCCATCTTAAGTGCAGAGATACTGATCGATGATCTTCGTATTCATCCCAAACGCTATGTTAATTTGTCAATCTTTGGCAGAAAAGACAAAACAGGGCCAATAACTTCGCCATCGAAAAAAGATACTATTCCTACTACTCCTCCCGGGGGCAACTGATGCGATACTTTAAATTATTTTATGGCGTACTGCTTACAGGCTTTTTGCTGAGCCCTGTATTTTCGTCAGCACAGATCATACCACCCGGCGCCACTACTGTCACCACTCCTGCCAGTGACACACTGAAAGATGTGGATATTTTAAGTGCCCGGCACTTAACCATTCAAAAGCTGAACGACAGCACTTCCTTACAAATACTTGCCGGAACAGTAAAACTAAAACAAGGGACCAGTTATTTCGACTGCGACAGTTGTGTGATCAACAGCTACACGAATACATTTGAAGCCTGGGGCAAAGTTCATATCAATGATGCCGATACGGCCAATATCTACGCCAGTCATCTCCGCTACCTGATCAATAAGAAAGTAGCCTATCTCGATGGCGGGGTGCGCCTCACGGATGGCAAAGGCACTCTTACCACTCCCGACCTGGAGTATGATATGACCACCGACATCGGCATTTACAAACATGGCGGCAAGGTGCTCAATAAAAAAACAGTGCTGACCAGCCAGGAAGGCTATTATTATGCCGGCCTGCGGGACGTTTATTTCAAAAAGAACGTGGAGCTGAAAGATCCGGCCTATTATATAAAAACAGATTCCCTTATTTATAATACGCAAACCCAGACCACCCGTTTTATTGCTGAAACATTTATCCGTGACAGCAGCGGAAGGACTATTGAAACAAAAGATGGTTATTACAATGTGGCCACGGGCAAAGCGGAATTTGGCAGCCGACCTATTATAAAGGATAAAGGTTTAACTATTATTGGCGATGATGTAAAGTTTGATGACAGCCTGGGCATTGCACAAGCCAGGGGCAATGTAATAATAAAGGACTCTGCGCAAGGCACCACCATCATTGCCGGGGAAGTATATCGGGATAATAAAAGAGACCGGATGCTTGCCACCAACAAACCCCTGATGATCATTAAGCAGGACAATGATTCCATCTACATTACAGCTGATACCTTATTCTCTGCCCGGCTTACAGACCTTTACGGCACCAAAGATTCCCTGGTAAAAGATACTCTTAAAGGAACACAGGTGGTAACGGCCAATACGACAAAAGACAGTACCAACCGGTACCTGGAAGCCTTCCGGAATGTGCGCATTTTTTCAGATTCGCTGCAGGCGGTTGGTGACAGTATGTTCTATTCGTTCAAAGATTCGGTGTTTCGTCTCTTTCAAAACCCCATCATCTGGTCGAAGGAAAGCCAGATCACCGGGGATACGATATGGGTATTTACCAAAAACAAGAAGGCCGATAAGATCAATGTATTTGAAAACAGTTTCCTGATAAATGAAGTGGAACCGGGGGTGTACAACCAGGTAAAGTCCAGTCGCATGGATGGTTATTTCAAAGAAGGTGCTATTGATTCTGTACGGGCCGCCGGGCTGGCAGAATGTATTTATTTTATACAGGATGAAGACAGTGCATATACCGGTATCAATGAATCCAAATGTGATATCATGGACATCTACTTTGGAGAAGGCGCTTTACAAAAAGTAGTGTTCCGCAGCGGTGTCACCGGCACTATCTGGCCGATGAAGGACAAGAGTCCTGATGAAATGCGTTTACCCAATTTTAACTGGCTCGATTCACGGAGACCGAAGACGAAGTATGAGCTGTTTTAGGCTAAGAGGGTGAAAGAGGGAAAGAGGCAAAGAGAGGGTTCACTATTCTCATATTTTCCCTAGCTATTAAAATGACTCTGCGATTATAAGGTATTCCTCTTTATCTCATTTTCTCCTTCACCCTCTTAGCCAACTTTTGCATTTCATTTAGACTTACTTGGCACCATTTTTCGTTGACTATGCATAAAATACACAGTCATGAAGAAACCCATCCTTTTAGTTATCTTAACAATCAGCATTTTCTCCATCACCACATTACAAGCACAAGACGGCCCGCAGGGTACTGCGTACAAGACAGCTCTTGGTGTGCGCCTCAGCAGTTCCACTGCTATGGTAAATAATTCAGTTTCGATAAAACATTTTATCAATGAAAAATTGGCCGTAGAAGGTCTTTTTTCATTTGGCGACCCATTAGCATTTGGTGCGCTGCTGGAACTGCATAAACCCCTGGCAGCTGAAGGACTTACTTATTTCTACGGGGCCGGTGCCTATATCGGTTTTGTAAAAAAGGTAAACACCACCACATTAAAAACAACAACAGATCCCAATTTTGGTGCAATGGGTGTTATTGGTCTTGATTATAAATTCACCAATATACCCCTTAATCTTTCGCTTGACTGGAAACCAGAATTGAATATTGTAAGTGATATCAACTTTGAGCCGGCAGCCATTGGATTTTCGGCCCGGTTCACTTTTGGAAAATAAGTTTCTCTATGGATTTGGACACGATCAACTTACCCGTTCCGCTATGCGGAACGGGTTTTCTTTTCTAAAATCTCCTCTCTGTCAGCCTTTTAGGCTGGAATCAGTCTGCTAAGGGTTAATAACTAACGAGCTTTCCACAGTCTGCAAATATTTTCTGGTTTCTGCGTTTTTGTGCAGGAATTTGCTTTACATTAGCCTTACAAAACTAGCGGATGCTTAAAAAGGAAAGGCAGGCCTATATACTGCACCAGGTGAACCTTCATAACAAGGTCCTTTCATCATCACTCTGCACAGAAATCAATGTGTCGGAGGATACCATTCGCCGTGACCTGCAGGAACTCGCCGACGAAGGCAGAGTGATCAAAGTTCATGGCGGAGCCCTCTCCCATTCTTTTAATGAAGTATATTATCCCACCAACGGTGTTTATTCTTTAAATCAGAAAAAAATAATTGCTCAAAAAGCCATTAGCTTGATAAGCAATGGCATGTTTGTACTGACCAGTGGCGGCACCACGATCCTGGAACTGGCCCGTTCACTGCCGCCAATGCTGAAAGCCACTTTTATTTCCGGCAGTATCCCTGCCATCCTGGAGTACATGAACCACCCGAATATAGAGGTCATTTTAATAGGCGACAAGATATCAAAGAACTCAAAGATCACTGTAGGGTCAGAAGCGATTGCCAAAATAAGGCAGGTGAAGGCTGACATTTGTTTTTTGGGTACCAATGCGATCGATGCGGAGCATGGCATTTCAGATAATGACTGGGAAGTGGTGCAGTTGAAAAAGGCGATGATAGAATCTGCAAAGAAAGTGGTGTGCCTGACCATTGCTGAAAAAATAAATACTGTTCAGCCGATCAGTGTATGTGGTTTGGATAAGATCGATCTGTTGATAACAGAACTGGATCCGGGTGATAAGCTATTAAAGCCCTATACAGATGCCGGGGTAAAAGTGGCATAATACCGCAAACGTAGCCCTGCGGTACCTTACTATCGGAAACTGCTTATTTATTAATATTTCAAAACAAACAGCTATGAGAAAAATTCTCCAATTGTTCTTTACACTATCGATGGTGTTCTTTTTGCTGCCCGCAGCTGTCCAGGCGCAGGAAAGAACAGTCACCGGCACCATAGTGTCGGAGGACAATAAGACTCCGCTTAGTGGCGTAACCATCCGGGTAAAAGGTACCCGGCGTATTGTAACCACTGATGCTAATGGTAAATTTTCAATTAAAATAAACCCCGGTGAAACATTACAGGTTTCTTATGTAGGTTATGAGACCGCAGATATAAAACCTGGCGATGCAGCTACCGTAGGCGTAACGTTGAAAACTGCTGATAACACCATGGGTGAAGTAGTGGTTACTGCGCTGGATCAAAAAAGAAATCCCCGTGAGTTAGGTTTTGCGGCACAAAAAGTTAACGGCGCAGAAGTAGCCGAAACTCAAAGGGAAAATTTTCTCAATGGTCTAAGTGGCCGGGTTGCAGGTTTAACCATCAACCCCACCAGCGGACAAGCCGGTGCATCCAGCAGTATTGTGTTAAGAGGATTCAATTCTATGGCACTTGACAATCAGCCTCTTTTTGTTATTGATGGTATCATCATGGACAATTCTACCATGAATGAAACCAGTAACTCTGGCTCTGGTCTCGGACTTGTTGAGAATTCCACCAGGAATATCAGTCAGACTGCAAACCGGAATACAGACTACACCAACAGGATAGCCGATCTTAACCCTAATGATATAGAAAGCATCACAGTATTGAAAGGCCCTGAAGCTACTGCACTTTATGGAAGCCAGGCCAGTTCAGGTGCCATCATCATTACCACCAAGAAAGGAAAAACAGATGGCAAGTTCTCTGTTAATTATGACAACTCATTCCGTGTTTCAAAGCTTACCCGTTTCCCGGATTACTCTACCAGGTGGAGTTCGGGGTCTAATGGTGTATCATCAAACGGCGGATCTGATCTCTTTACTTTTTTTGGACCTGCCTATAATCCCAATCAACAAAAGTTTGACAATATTGATAACTTCTTCCAAACAGGGTTTACTCAAAATCATAACCTGACTGCAGAGTATGGAAAGAAAAATTATAGCTTCCGGTTATCCGGTTCGTTCCTCGATCAGAAGGGTGTCGTTCCGGAGAATGTATTTAAAAAATATACTGTAAGACTTACCAATAATACTAAGTTCGGAAAGTTTGTAGAGATCACTCCTTCAATAACCTTCATTCGTTCTGAGAACGACAAGCCAAAGAGAGGTGCTGGTGGCTACTTGCTGAACCTGCTGATCTGGCCTGTGACAAATGATGCCCGTGATTATTTAGATGCCGCTGGTGGTAAAAAATTGATTTCGACACTAGGTGCCAATGGAGAGGTTGATAATCCTTTCTTTAATGTCCAATTCAACAGAGGTTATGATGTTACAGACAGGGTTACTGCCACGTTTGGTATCAACATCACCCCTTTTAAATGGTTAACTATATCCGGTAGGTTTGGTTATGATAAATTCTCTACCGATGGCTGGTCGTTCTACCATCCGCTGTCCTCAATCTTAGGAAAAGCAACCGGTGGTCAGCAGGACAACTATTATATCGATTATAAGGGATACAATCATACCATTACTGCTACTGCTAAAAAATCACTGGGTAAATTCAATCTGCGTTTATTAGGTGGAACCATGTGGCAGGATTACAGAAAGGAACAGTACTCAGTTTATGGAACCAATATAGTTGACTCTGTGAATTCAGCCGGTCAAATGGTAAAAAATAACGTGGTGATCACCCAAGACCAGATTAATCAGTGGATGGGTGACAGCAGTGCTACAAGGGCAAGTCTTCGTCAGCGGTTGAACAGAGGTTTAATTCCTCCCGGAGGCCTTCCCAACTATGTACTGAGCCGTCAATTAGCCTTCTTTGGAGAGTTTTCGGTGAATTATAAGAATATGATCTTTCTTACCTACTCACACCGGTTTGAAACATCCTCTATCTTCCCTAAAGAATTCAGAAGTTATAACTACCCTGCCGGAAGCCTGAGTATTATTGTAAGCGACATATTCCCTTCTATGAAAAAGGGTAATGTGCTTAGCTATATGAAACTGCGGACTTCGCTGGCAAGCACTGCCCGTTCCAGTTCCCCTTATGCTAACCAGTCCGTGTTTAACAATGTGGCTTCAAGCGGCCTTGGTTATGCTTATGGATTTACCAACAACAACTTCTTCCTGGAGCCGGAAATTCAGAGCACCTATGAAATAGGTACGGAGATGAGGCTTTTCAAAAGCAAATTAGGTTTTGATATTACTTATTATAATACACTGAATGAAAAGCAGATTGCTGAAAACTTCAGGGCCAGTTATGGTACTGGTTATGTATTAAATACGATCAATGTGGGCACTACCCGCAATACCGGTTTGGAAATAAGTGTTGATGTTACTCCTATCAGCCGGAAGAATTTCTCCTGGAATACAAAGTTCAACTTCAACAAGATGAAGAATAAGGTTATTTCTCTTCCGGCCAACGTGCCCGAGTTCTACATCTCTGATACCTGGCTTTACAATAATGCCCGTGGTGGATTAGTAACTGGTGGACCTACCACAGCTATTACGGCATTTGGTTATTCCAGGAATGCCAAAGGAAATATTCTTATTGACCCCGCTAATGGTCTTCCTTTGGTAGATGCTTCTGCATTTAAAGTTCGTGGCGATCGTAACCCTGACTTTACTTTAGGCTGGGTTAATACATTAAAATATAAAAACTGGAACCTTAACTTCCTCTGGGACCTGAAAGTAGGCGGAGATATCTTTAATGGTACAGATATGTATCTCACCCGTTCAGGAATAAGCACAAGAACAGATGACAGGTACACACCCCGTGTTATTCAGGGTGTATTGAGAGACGGAAATGAAAATAGCCCTAATCCGACTGTAAATACCATTACAATAGTACCTGCTTACAACCAGGCGTTTTATACCACCCAGTTACCAGAAGAAGAGTTTATTGAGAAAGATGTAAACTGGTTCCGTTTAAAGGATATTACATTGCGGTACAACGTACCCGCCCAGGCTCTTAAGAGAATGAGTTTCCTGAAATCGCTTGGATTTTTCATTACAGGCCAGGACCTTATCCTGATGACCAACTACACTGGGGCCGATCCCGCTGTAAGCGGTAATACTGCAGGAACAAGAGGTGTTGGTGCATGGGGATTTGATTTTGGTAACGTACCTGCTCCAGTCAGTTTAAATTTCGGTATCAGGGCAGGATTCTAAAATCTTAATTTATGTCAATAAAAATATCAGCAATGAAAAAATATATTCTGGCAATAACCAATATTGCCGTGCTTGCTGTTTTCATCAGCAGCTGCACCAAAAAAATTGATGAGGCTTATGCCAATCCCAATGCGGATGTAAGGGTACCGGTAGAAAAACTGTTACCACCAATCATTTCATGCCTGGGTGCTAATGCAGCAGGACACGGCTCGCTGAATGACATTCGCTTTGCCGGTAAATATGTACAGAACTTCCTGTTTTGTAATTCCGGAGGTCAGTATGACCGGATGGGTGGCACTACCGGGGCCAGTGACAATGCAGCCTCTTTATGGAGGATCCATTTTTATGATATTGGTCAGAATTGTAACAATATGATCAAATGGGCTATTGAAGATAAGAAGTGGGATTATGCAGGTGTGGGAAAAGCCATCTTTGCATGGAGCTGGCTTACGTTATCTGACTACCATGGTGAAGTGATCTCCACCAATGAAGCTTTTAATTCAAGTCTGCTGACTTTCACCTATGGCACTCAGGAAGAGGTATATAATTATGTAAAGCAACTTTCTTTTGAAGCCCTGGATTATCTCAGCAGAACCGGTGACGGTGTAAGCCAAACCAACCTGGCCCTCGGTGATCAATATTTTTATAACGGTGATGTAAACAAATGGAAAAAATTTGTGTACGGTATATTGGCAAGAGTGCACAATCATCTCAGCAATAAATCTATTTATAAGGCGGACTCTGTTGCATATTATTGTGATAAGGCCATTACGAACAATGCAGATAATGCTACTGTAAAATTTGCAAACACGGGCATAAGTGGCAATGCCAACTTTTTTGGTCCGCTCCGTGGTAATTTGGGAAGCGTAGTAGTTGGAACAGAAACAGCTATCCGACAGTCTGCATTTATTGCCAACCTGATGTCGGGAGTTAATACAGCTTTTACAGGTGTGGCTGACCCAAGAGCTATATACCTGTTGCGGCTTAATGCAAATGGAACCTTTAAGGGTCTTCAGCCGAATAAAGGCCAAACGGTCATAACAGCTAATGACAGACCAGAAAACTTCCACGGGGTGAGCCAAACCGGTGGTGTTGTCAATACTTCACCAGCCAATGATAATAACTGTCGGTATATCTTCAGAAACGGAGCAGAATTCCCGATCATGACAGCATCAGAAGTACTGTTCATGAAAGCTGAAGCGCTATTCAGAAGTGGAGATAAGCCCGGTGCTCTTGCTGCTTACAGAAGTGCAATCGACCTGAATTTTGACATGCTGTCAACAACCTTCAGTACCAATGTGCCTGCGGGTAATCTTTTAACACCAGCTATCAAAACAGCATTTTTAAATAATACTTCCGTGGTACCAGCATCAGCCGCCAGTCTTACGCTTACGCACATCATGCTGCAAAAATATATAGCATTGTATATTCACGGAGTATTTGAAACCTGGGTGGACATGAGAAGATATCATTACACTGATCTTGACGAAAATACAGGCCAGCAGGTGTACCGGGATTTTGTTCCGCCAACCGGAACTGATTTGTTCCCTGACAATGTAACCAAGCTGGTGTACAGGGTTCGCCCCCGTTACAATTCTGAATACGTATGGAATCTGAACGAACTGAACCGTATCGGCGCCGGCGCATTAGATTATCATACAAAAAAATGCTGGTTCTCTGAACAATAAACTCATTTTAATTATTAAAAAGAAAACTAATGAAATTCAGCATAATTAATAAAGCAGCACTGCCCGTCATCAGCCTCTGCCTGGTGTTACAGTCCTGTGAAAAAAATATTGAAACGGTATATGCTCAGAAGACTGATTTTACCAACAGTGCTACCGCCCAGGTATACATTGCTACGGTAAATGCCAGCAGGAACCATGTGTATGTGGATGGCAGCCAGGTAAGCGGGGCTATTTTATCTTCAGGCAGCTTATTCCCTGCGGTGGCCCCCGGTTTCAATGTTTCAGCCGGTATCAAGGCTTTTCTTGTAAGAGATACACTTGGAGCCACAACACAGATTCCATTATCATTTGCTGAGAATATGCAATTTGGCAAGAGTTATACGGTGTTTATGTATGATACGACCACTACACCCAAACAAAAAACGGTGCAAACTGATATTGTAATACCATCTGATACTACAGCAAGACTACGGTTTGCCAATTTTGTATATAACCCAACAGCACTACCGTATGCATTTGACATATTCTCTAAAAAAAGAGGTGCTAACATTTTCACCAATGTTCAGCTGACAGATGTCACAGCGTTCATACCTTATGCTTCGGCTATTAATGATACTTTTTATATCCGGGCAACAGGTACCACTACTAATTTGCAAAACTTTAATCCAACCCCTGCGCCAGGTGCATTTGTAGATATACAAGCTACATTAAACCCTACTGCGAAGAGAAGCTATACACTTGTTTTCAGAGGAGGTTTCAGAGCATCTACCACGACAAACAGTACAGTTAGAACATTATCTGTATTTGCTAATTATTAAAACTGTTCCTGTTATAGTATATAAAAAAGCTGTTCTTTCCAGAACAGCTTTTTTATTGTCTGCAACTTTCTTTATCCAAAAAAGATATATGCAAGGGCAATCGAAGTACATATCCCTACCAAATCTGCAAGCAACATCGCCCCGATGGCATACCGGGTGTTCTTAATGCCCACTGCACCAAAATAAACTGCGACCACATAGAACGTTGTATCTGAAGAGCCCTGCAATATACAGGACAAACGGCCTGCAAATGATTCGGCGCCGTAAGTATTCATCGTATCCACCATCATTCCACGGGCTGCTCCGCCGCTGAATGGTCTTACAAGCGCAGTAGGCAACCCATCTACAAAGCGGGTATCGGTGCCGAAAAGACTAAACAGGTTTTTCATTCCCTCAATCGCATAATCAAATGTGCCGCTGGTACGAAGCATACTAATAGCTACCAGCATCCCAACGAGGTAAGGAATGATACGAACTGCCGTTTCAAAACCTCCTTTCGCTCCCTCAATAAACGCACTGAAAATGTCTATCTTTTTATAAATGCCACCCAGTACGATCAAAAACACAATTAACAATAACAGCCCATTGCCAAAACTGCCGGAAAAAAATTCCAGAGCACTTTTGTCCAATGTTGTAAGGTACCAGACAAGCAACCCTATTATTGCTGACAGGCTCAATACCCATACTAGTATAACCGGTTGCAAAAGCCTGATCCTTTGCTTTAGTGAAACGATCAGCAAGGCAGCCATTGTGGCAGCAAAGGAGGCGATCATAACCGGTACAAAAATGTCGGTGGCATTGCGAGCCCCTGCTCCTGCCCTCACGGCAATGATACTTACCGGTATCAGCGTTAATCCGGAAGCATGCAGGCACAAGAACATTACCTGCGCATTCGATGCCCTTTGTTTATCCGGGTTTATCTCCTGCAGGCTTTCCATGGCTTTTATTCCAAAGGGTGTGGCCGCATTATCCAAACCGAGAAGGTTGGCCGAAAAATTCATCATCATATGTCCGTGTGCCGGGTGGTCCTTTGGCACATCGGGAAATATCTTTGAGAAAAAAGGGCCGATCATCCTTGATAAAAAACGGATGCCGCCGGCTTTCTCTGCAATGGACATAATCCCCATGAACAAGGTCATGACACCGATAAGCCCGATACAGATCGTTACTGCATCTTTGCAGGTTTCAATGATACCATTTACTTTCTGATGCTTTACAACGGCTATATTATCTCCTTCCTTCTTATAAATCAGGTTCCCTTGTTTTACCCGGGCTTGTGTGTCAAGCGCCTGTAAAATGGCTGAAGGAACGCTGGCCGTCTTTATTTCCTTTACCTTAACAGAATCTCCGTTCTTACCAATGACCATCTGGGTAAATATCTGCTGATCACCATCTACTGCAAAGAATTTAAACCCTGCTACCAATACTGCAATGATGATAAAAGCTGACCAAATCCTGCTTAAAGCCATGTCTTTATTGATTTTTGATTGGTGATTTTTGATTACACCCTGAATACTTTGGAAAGATTACTGATTTTCGGCGAAATGCCAAAACCTTCTTTTCACACTAAGTGTATTGGCGTTTAAGCCTTATCTTTGCGCCTCTTTAAAGAAAAAAGACTGTTGCCAATATAATAAAACTGGCTCCAACCTGAGATCAAAAACCTAAAATCTTAAATAACAAATGGCTCTCCAAGCAGGAATAGTAGGGTTACCAAACGTAGGAAAATCAACATTGTTTAATGCCGTTAGCAACAGTGCCAAAGCACAAGCCAGCAACTACCGCTTTTGCACCATCGACCCCAATGTAGGCCTGGTGGATGTACCTGATCCCCGCCTGAACAAACTGGCAGAACTGGTACTGCCCAACCGCACTGTACCCACACAGATCGAGATCGTTGACATTGCCGGCCTCGTTCGTGGCGCCAGCAAAGGCGAAGGATTGGGCAATAAATTCCTTGGTAATATCCGGGAAGTGGATGCCATTATTCATGTGGTACGCTGCTTTGAAGATGAGAACATATTAAGAGATGAAGGAGCCATCAATCCTATCAGCGATAAAGAGATCATCGACACCGAATTGCAACTCAAAGACCTGGATAGTGTGGAAAAGAAGATCTCCAAGACAGAAAAGCAGATAAAACTGGATCCCAAATATAAAGTCGAACTGGAAGTACTGATCCGCTGTAAAGAACACCTGGAAAAAGGGAAAAGCATCCGGGAACTGGACCTTGATAAAGAAGAAAAGATTGCGATTGCTGATCTCTGCCTCCTGACCGATAAGCCGGTGTTATATGTTGCCAATGTGGACGAAGCCTCTATGCATACCGGAAATAAATATTCTGCTGCATTAAAGGAAGCAGTGAAAAATGAAAGAGCGGAAGTGATCATCATGAACAATAATATTGAAGCACAGATCGCTGAAATGGATAGTGCGGATGATAAGCAACTGTTCATGGAAGAATATAAAATGACAGAACCGGCACTTGACCGCCTGATCCACTCTGCATATAAATTACTCAACCTCTACACCTATTTCACTGCCGGCGTGCAGGAAGTAAGGGCCTGGACCATTCACCAGGGCTGGAAAGCGCCACAAGCTGCCAGTGTGATCCATACGGATTTTGAAAAAGGATTCATCAAAGCAGAAGTGATCGGCTATGATGACTTTGTGCAATACGGCTCAGAAGCGGCCTGTCGTGAAGTGGGCAAACTCCGCATCGAAGGAAAAGAATATGTGGTGAAGGATGGAGATGTGATGCATTTCAGGTTTAATGTGTAACCAACCCAGCCCCCTGTCCCCCGAAGGGGGAACTTAGGTCATATAGACTTTATTTAAGCCAACTGTTTTTAAAGCAGTTGGTTTTTTATTTGCCCGGCTGTGGTGCATATGGCATCGGCTGTTGCGTCGCACTCTTCTTCGTTCGGTTCATTGGGCATCTTTAACC
>JBEBIF010000410.1:0-3272 GCA_040080515.1 Chitinophagaceae bacterium
TTATAATACCCGGAAAGTCCCCCGTCGAAATGCAGCATACTGGATCCCAGTAACTGGCCGTACTGAAGACCATTCTTCCAATACACCTTTACTTTCTTTCCATTTATGATCTGCCACGACAATTCGGCAGATAAAACTGCAAAATGATATTGGTTACGGTAGCGGTTGGCCGTAACAGAATCCGTAGGGCGGTAAAAATTATTGACTCCAAGTCCATTGGAATAAAGGTTATTGATCGTTCTTACGCTATCTACTGCATTGCCCACATTCATCCTGGTAGACAAGTAAGAATAAGCAGCTCCAAAAATCACCTGTAGTTTTTTGGAGACTGCTTTTTTACCAAAAACCCCTGTTGTCATAGAGAAACCACGATATACCGGTGATGCAGTTACGAATGGGTTAGGCTGCGGCCCTGCTCCTGCTCCACCCCCAAGAGCATCGGCAGACATTGATTTCTGACCACCAAAAGAAAAGCCATTGCCAGTAACCGAACTTCCGGCACCAAGGGATAAACTCCATTCCCATTTCCGGCTATCTTTTATCGATTTGTTGTTTTCAGATTTTGAAACAACAGAATCCATTGCTGGCGGCTCCGGTTGCTTTACGTTCTTTGGCTGATCATTGATAGAAATGTCTTGTGCCGGCACAGTACCAGCATCCGTATCAATTATAACACCCGGTTTTGCAATAATTTTTGGCGCACCTGCATCAACAGTTATTTGCTCCGGGTTGTCGTCATTCTCTTTAACCACCGCAGTTGTTACTGATTGCTTTGCTGGTTGGTTCCCTTTTTTCTTTTTTACTATTGGCACTTTGCTGGTAATTTGCTGAGTACCTGCAAGCAGGATATTTTCTTTTTTTTCTGAATTGATTTTTGTCATTTCGTTTTTTGCATCAGTGCCAGGAGCAGCACTAGCCGGAACACCTGTTGCTCCCTTAGTATCCGTATCTTTTATAGCTGTGCCTGAAGTAGTGATGCCACCTGTTTTCTTATTTCCGGTTTCAACTGTTTTGGTATTCTTATTTCCAGCGGTAACAATATCCGCAATACCTTTTTCTTTCTTTTGCCCAAGCCAGATGGCGGTACCTATTCCCCCTGCCAGCAACAGGAATAATAATGGCAGCCAGAAAATAAACCTTCTCTTCTTTTCTTTACGGATGCGGCGCTCCACATCCATCCACACTTCATCAGATGGGCGGATCTTCAGTTCCTCCATTTTTTGCTGTACCTGTTTTTCAAATTCATTTTCCCGCATAGTTCTTACTTTTTATTGCTACGGAATGATTTTCTAACCAACTAATTAATAATGCTCTTCCCCGTGCATATTGCGACCGGGAGGTCCCGTCTGAAATGCCGAGCATCTCCCCGATCTCCACATGGGTGTATCCTTCTACTGCATGGAGGTTGAAGATGGTTTGATAACCGGGTGGCAATTGCCGGATCAAACCGGCCAGTTCTTTTGCTTCCAGGTCGATAACGGGATTATCATCCGTTACCGGGTGCAATGGCTGCTCCCCGAAATACATTTCTTCCCGGTAGCGGCGATTTCGTTTCAGGTAATTCAATGCTGTATTAACCATGATACGCCGGATCCAGGCTCCTAATTCTCCTTCAAACTTAAACTGGCTGATATTGAGGAAGACCTTTACAAACCCATCCTGCAACACATCTTCTGCATCTTTGATTGATTTGGTATAGCGATAGCAAACCCCCAGCATATTTTGTGCAAAATGCTCATACAACCGTCTTTGTGCTTCCGGTTTTCCCTTCAGGCAGTCTTTTACCAATTGGTGCTCATCCATATATGCTGATACAGGAAACCTGACAACAGGATAATCCTGTTCGTTGCACCAGCGGGGAGGGGAATCTTAGGAGGAGAAATCAAAAATCATTTTGCGACCGGATATGCTGCAGCTCTTTGGTAAATGCCGACCAAATGGTTTTGGCGTCCGGGTGTTTGTAATATTTATTGAACAGCTTCTGAGTTTCTACCAAATTCTTTCTAAAAGAAAAATAATAGGCTGCCAGGTTAAGGGCAATTTCTTTTCTAATCCCTTCATCCTGGTGCAGGTCTTCATCCGGTTTTTGAAAAGGTAGTTCGCCCAGCTTGCTCAAATTATCGTTGATGATACTTTTCAACTCTGCATCTCCTGGCTTGACGGTAAGTTTTCCTTTATTATACCGCAGTGTCAGCTGGCTTACATCTATGGGTGCGGCGTCGCTGGTATCAATGTAGGTGCAGGCGTAGCAGGTAAAAAAATACCCGAAGTTTTCATAAAGTCCGTACAGGAACTCATTCGAATCACTGATAACAGTGTGACCGGCAAACATCCTGGCCGCATACTGATATTTATTCACGGCAATGTTCTTATAGATATATATCTCATCACAGCAATGCGAGCCACCGGTATAATTGCTGAACAGCAATTCCTTTTTACCATCATTGTCGATATCGGCCAGCACATGATCGGCGTTCCACAGGTCTGTTGCTTTCAGATAGGTGGAAAGTTTTATCGTCTTTTTTGCTTTGGTTATAAGGAGTATTTTACTTTGCTGACCTGCAGGTATTCGTTCATTATTCTGAAAGAAAAGTACAGTCTTCTCTGTTTCGGGTACTACTGCACTATCCTTTTGATACATCACTAATGTGTCACGGGGATCCTGCGCCTGTACACTACAGGCAAAAAAAAGGTTGATAAAAAGCCCCATTATCTTTCCGGAAGTTGTCATTAGTTTTCTTTAAAGTTAACCATTTGACGATAGTATTTAAAAAGTAGTTGCGGAAAAAAGAAAACCGGTTTGCCGCAAACTGGCAAACCGGTATAACAAATTGTCAATGCTTAATTTATTTTACACCAAAACTGATCACCCAATCGCCCCACCACAATGAGACGGTTCCATCATCTGATATGGTATAGGTAAGTGTCTCTGTAAATTCTTTTGCTTTAGCTGGTTTTACTTTCACCCTAAGCGCATCCTCTCCCTCTTTATAACTAAAAGCACCCCACTGGTCCCATGTTTTATTAAAAATGATTGCCCATTCATCTGGCCCGGATAGCATGAACAGGGCATACTTACCGGCTGGCAGTTCATTACCTTCTATTTTTACGGCCTTGCTTATTTCGAATACCGTGGCTTCATTGGCTCCGGCCCTCCACACACGTCCATCCAATGGCTCCAGGTTCTTTCCGATCGTTCTTCCCTTTACAGAAGGCTGACTGTAGTCAATTGATACTACTACTCCACTGGCAAGTGTGTCTGTAACCACCGC
>JBEBIF010000411.1:0-3269 GCA_040080515.1 Chitinophagaceae bacterium
CGTTTTTTCCTGTCGTTCCAGCAGCTTGGCCAGGTGGTAATAACTGCCGATATAACCCGGCTCCCTGTTTAAGATCTCCTCAAATAAACCCCTCGCCTGTTCATCATCCCCCAGCTTGATATATTCTAAAGCAAGCGCATGCTGCAAAAAGCTGTCTGCGGGACTGGCCGCTAAAAACTCCTTCAATTTTGAAATTCTATCCACTTAGAAAAATTATTAATCAATAATTATTAATTATTAATTACCTCCCGTATCTTTGCTTTAGTTGCATAAACAACTATCTGTCTGACGATTTAAAAAATATTTCAATGAAGATCTTAGTTTGTATCAGTAAAACGCCGGACACCACGGCAAAAATAGCCTTCACCGATAACAACACGAAATTCGATGTGAATGGCGTTCAGTGGATCATTAACCCTTACGACGAATGGTATGCTCTTGTTCGTGCCATCGAACTGAAAGAAGCCGATGCTTCCACCGCTATTCATTTAGTTACCGTAGGCGCTGCCGATGCTGAACCTATCATCCGTAAAGCACTGGCACTGGGTGGTGATGAAGCCATACGGGTAAACGCTGACAGTCACGATAGTTTTTATATCGCTTCGCAAATAGCCGAAGTAGCAAAGCAAGGCGGGTATGATTTAGTATTGACCGGAAAAGAAACCATTGACTACAACGGTTCTTCTATCGGCGGTATGGTAGCTGAATTATTAGATCAGCCTTATATATCCCTTGCCACTAAATTTGAACTGGCAGGAACCAAAGCCACCATCACCCGTGAAATAGAAGGTGGTGAAGAAGCAAATGAAGTGGAACTGCCGGTAGTGGTAAGTGCACAAAAAGGAATGGCCGAAGCAAGAATTCCCAATATGCGGGGCATCATGGCCGCAAGAACAAAACCATTGAAAGTAGTGGAGCCAATTGCCGTAGATGCTTTAACAACCGTTGCAGGATTTGGCTTGCCACCTGCAAAAGCCGGTGTAAAGTTGGTAGCAGCAGATAATGTGGAGGAACTTGTTCGTTTATTACATGAAGAAGCAAAAGCAATCTGAGGATAAAATTCCAAATAATAAATCCCAAATTCCAGGTCCAGGTTGAAGATCAAAAATCAAAATTCTAAAATCCCAAATTATTGATATGTCAGTATTAATATTCATAGACACCGCCGAAGGCCATGTAAAGAAAGCTTCACTGGAAGCATTGACCTATGGCGCTAAAATAGCAGAACAGTTAGGCACCACTGCTGAAGGTGTGGTGTTGGGTGCCGTAAGTGATGATCTTGCAGCCCTTGGTAAATATGGTGTAAAGAAGATACACCAGGTGACCAACGATTCCCTGGATCATTTGGATGCCCAGGTCTTTACCAAAGTGATCGCTCAGGCAGCGGAAGCCACCGGCGCTAAGGTGATCGTGTTTTCCAACAACGCTACCGGTAAAGCCATCGCTCCCCGCCTCTCCGTTCGTTTGAAAGCCGGTTTGATATCCGGTGCTGTTGCCTTACCCGATACAAGCAATGGTTTTGTGGTGAAGAAAAACGTTTTCTCCGGTAAAGCATTTGCCAACATATCCGTAGCCACCGACATCAGGATCGTGGCACTAAGCCCCAATGCTTACCAAACCATCGCCGGTGAAGGAACAGCCGAAGTAGTTGCCCTGAATGCCACAGTAGATGCACCAAAAGTAAAAGTGACCAACGTAACCAAAGCCAGCGGCGAAGTAGTATTGACAGAAGCAGATGTGGTGGTAAGTGCTGGCCGCGGATTAAAAGGCCCGGAGAACTGGGGCATGATAGAAGACCTTGCTAAAACATTACATGCTGCCACTGCCTGCAGCCGCCCGGTGGCAGATGCACACTGGCGTCCGCATAATGAGCATGTGGGACAAACCGGTTTTGCCATTGCACCCAATCTCTATATCGCCATCGGTATTTCCGGGGCTATCCAGCACCTGGCAGGTGTAAACAGAAGCAAAGTGATCGTAGTGATCAACAAAGACCCTGAAGCACCTTTCTTTAAAGCAGCGGATTATGGAATAGTGGGTGATGCATTTGAAATAGTGCCAAAACTGAATGAAGCCATCAAAAAATTAAAAGGAATAGCGTAATCCGCTTATAACTAAATTTGAAACCACAAACGGCTTGCGTTTGTGGTTTTTTATTGCAAACTTGCAGTACCAATAACGCCCCTTTCTATGAAAAAGATCGTATTCGTTTTCCTGCTCTTCTCAGTTACACTTACGGCAGCAGCACAAAAGAAAAATAAAGGAAAGAACGCTCCTCCCCCAACCGATTACAATCAACCCGATAGTACAGCGCCTGTGGCACCCCCTGTTTCTAAAAAAAGTAAAGGGAAAAGCAAATCCGGCCCCGTCACTACCGATTACCAGCAACCTACGCCGGTGGCTGACACCCTTACCAAATTCAAAGGCGTTATCAAATACCGCATTACTACAGATGATCCGGCCGATAATGATTCCATGATCATCGTATTTGGCGATCACCAGATCCGCATCACCATGTTCATTCCCGGAAGCAGGGCCGACCAGATGTTCGAAAATACATTTATCGCCAATGTACTCGACAGCAGTTTTATCCTTCTCGATAAAAGAACGAAGACCTACAAGACTGAAAAGATATCCACCCGAAATGCCGGTACCGAATTCGAACTGGGCTACTTTAAAAAAAACAGCCAGATACTCAAGTTCTTCTGCCGGGAATTCAGCGGCCAGATGAAAACCCCCGACGGGGAAATGTATGAAGCCGCCGCCCTGGTAAGTAACCAGCACTCCTTTATTTCCACCGTTGATTATAATTTTCTGAATATCCAGCCGGTAGTGCTGGGGTATAAAATAGTGCTGGGCTGGCGCACCAAAACAGCCGCCAATGAAAACACCTATATAGTGGCATATAAGATAGAACCGGGTGATACGGCGCCTTATTTCGACCTCTCTGAATACCGTCCCAAATAAGCTAAAGGCAAGCCCGGAAACTACCCTTATTTTATGCTGCCAAAATTGAATGCATTGAAAGTTATGGTGTAAATTCGTGGCTTCTATGAAGAAAATTGAACTGGAAATAGTGGCCTTGTCGCACAGTATTACCCAAACCCATTCTTATGCCGTGGTGCTGGGTGAAGTGAACGGTTTGCGGCGTCTGCCTATCGTTATAGGAGGCTTTGAGGCCCAGGCCATTGCCGTGGCACTGGAAAAGATGCAACCGAGCCGCCCCCTTACCCACGACCTGATGAAGAATTTCATGAACGCCTTTGCGG
>JBEBIF010000412.1:0-3249 GCA_040080515.1 Chitinophagaceae bacterium
CAAAAAAGGACTGCATGTCCTTGTCACCGGATACCGGCAGTACAGTTTTTAATTCAGTGGCGGTAAACACATTTCTTTCTTCCAGTACAAAGGCCTGCTCATCTACATAATAATTCATGCAATGCAGGTGCTGGCGGCCGGTAAGGAAGGTGAGTTTTTTATACAGGTGCATCAGTGTACGGGCTATCCACAACCGGTTGGCACTGGTGATGATGAAGAAATCAATATCCGCTTTCTGACCAGCAAAGTTTTTGGATAAAGAGCCGGATATGCCCACTGCTTTTACAAAAGGGAACTGGTACAGGAAACGGCCGATCTGCTGTCCTTTTGCCAGTAACTCAACCGCTTTTTCATTTCCTTTCATCCTCCGGTGTACCAGCAGCGGATTATTATGCAGGGAAAAAAAACCATCATGCTGAAAAATGGTTTGTTGCTCCAGTAAGCGGGCCAGCGCCTGCTCCACCCGTGCCGGTGATACCGTTGCCGGAAGAAAAGTGTGTATTTCAGTTTGGGTAAGCGGGTAGTGAAAGATGTCGAAATAGGCCAGTGTTTTCAGCACGGCCTCTTCTGCCCCGGCTGGGGAGCTATTGGTGGCCCCGGGGCCTGCCATCCGTAGATTTAATTTGTTGTGCTCCATGAAAATGGGGGCAACCTTTTTTTGGCAGCCGCCGATATTAATTCAACTTCATCCATCAAAAAACTGGCAGCCGCTTGAATACCGTTCCAAAACATATCTCTATCCAGTCATTTCCTGCCACCAAGTGGCAATCTAATCAACAAAACGGCATTATCCGCAGCTTCGTTGCCAGTCGTAAGAAGTATTTGGTGGCCAAGCGGAGCTTTGATATCCTCTTTTCTTTGTTTGTTATCGTTGCTTTTTTAAGCTGGCTTACCCCTGTTATTGCCTTGCTGATTAAAGTTACTTCAAAGGGACCGGTATTTTTCAAACAGCGCCGTATCGGTCGCAACGGGATACCATTCAATTGCTACAAATTCCGAACCATGGTGGTGAATGAGGAGGCAGATGAAGTGCCTGCTGAAAAAAATGATGAACGTATCACTACTGTGGGCCGCCTGTTGCGCCGTACCAATATAGATGAGTTGCCACAGTTCTTTAATGTGTTGCTGGGGCAGATGAGTGTGATCGGTCCGCGGCCGCATATGGTGGCAGATTGTATCCGTTTCTCCTTCGTTATATCTTCCTATTCATTTCGTCACCTGGTCCGTCCCGGTATCACGGGATGGGCACAGGTAAATGGCTATCATGGCCCCACTTCTGATTATGAAAGCATCATCATCCGGTATTATTGGGATGCGATGTATGTACGCAAGGCCGGTGTACTGCTGGACCTGAAGATCTTCTGGACCACCCTAGTACAGAGTATCTCTAATGGGGTGCGGGCAGTGTTTAGATGAATAGATCCCTTTGCCGGTATCGTCCACCATATCTTTGAACGGGTAGTAAGTCCGTTTGAAAAAAAGGAACCACATAGAAAAGAAGTTATCATAGAAATACACACATAGATTAGCCTATGTGTGTATTTCTTATGTACCTATTCTTCTATGTGGTTCAAATGCCTTTTAAGAACAATAAAGATAAAATACCAGGTCAGCTCTCTTTTTCCTGGTGAAGTATTTTTTTTATCACTACGATCTGCCCTAAATGATAATGACAATGCTCAATGATGCCATGAAGGTTCCGGTAATAGTTACCATACTTTTCATCTGAAAATATTTCCTCCAGTTTACTTTCGGGCAACTGTTCCACCAGGCTGGCAAAGGTTGTTGCTTCGGTCCATGTTTTATCCAGCAGTTTTTCCCAGTCATCTGCAGATTGAATGGGTGGAAGGGCAAAACTGTATTTGTCGCTGGCCCTGAGCGGTTCTCCCTGCAATACTTTCAGTACCGCACTGATATAATAATTCATATGGTAAACGAGGGCTGCAATAGTATTAAGGGAATGGACCGGTGTGGTGGCTTGCTGCCAGTTAACACCCTCCAGGTTATCTTTCAGGTTGGAGTAAGACCAGTTGCCTCCGAAATGAACTTCTCTTAAGTGCTTTGCGATCTGTGCTTGTAAATTCATATGTCCTATTTTTACTTTTAGAAAATTACGGTCATAAAATTACTTCTTCCGGGCCAACACCCGGTCACCTGGCTGCTTCAGGTAGCGCCTCACTGGATAGCCAGCGGATTTGAACCACATGGAAACATAGTAACATAGGGTAAAACATAGAATTCTTTGTGTGTATTTCTATGTCTCTATGTGGTTCAAAGGCATTATCCCCCTTTAATTCCCTATTTCAAAAGAAACTTTACTAATTCCTTTTCCTGCTGACACAGGGTTGTCACTACTCCGTCTTTTCTTTGCTGTATCACTAAAAAAAATACATATGACACGCCTTTCCTTATTCAGAAATGAACTCGAAAATGAAGCAGTGGCCACCAAAAAGATGCTGGCGGCTGTACCAGATGATCAATACGACTGGAAGCCACATCCCAAAAGCATGAGCATCCGGCAACTTACCACTCATATTGCGGAACTGCCCTCCTGGATTGGTATGATCCTTAATACCACTGAGCTTGACTTTGCCACTATGGATTACAAACCCACGCCTATCAGCAGTACGGCCCAGCTGGGAGAAGTATTTGAAAGGAACCTGACTGATGGTCTCAGCCAGTTGACCAATGGGAAAGAAGATACGCTGGATGAACCCTGGACCCTGCGTAATGCGGAACAGGTGTACAGTGTGGAACCAAGAGCAACCGTTATCCGTTCGTCCGTTTCGCAGATCATACATCACCGGGCACAGCTGGGAGTATTTCTCCGCCTGCTGGATGTGCCCATCCCGGGTACCTATGGCCCAAGTGCGGATGAAACTTTTTAAGGAGAAGTGCGGTGATCATTATCCCTGTTGTGAGGAATTGCGGCAGGGATGTTTTTTTCTTCGGTTTTCTTTGGCAGCAGGATATAATATTGGGGTGGTGTAAAGACTGCTTTAGACAGGAACCCCTGCCAGCGGTTCGTTGTTTTGCATATTCCTTTTAACAAGTTTAAGATAAAAGACCTATTTGTTGCATTATGGCCAAACTGTCCATCAGGTTCCAGGTTTCTATGATCAACCCTTCGCTGTCAAAAAGATGCAAGTCCCAAAACGTGGCCACAATTTTTTTATTTGTTGGCTGAACTCCAAGCACAACTTTGGAATGGGTTGCAGTCGCTACACTTCTGCCCATAACCCAATTGTC
>JBEBIF010000413.1:0-3248 GCA_040080515.1 Chitinophagaceae bacterium
TCGTACGGCGGGCCTGGGCCAGGTCATTCTCATTAAAATTCTTTCTTTTTAATATTGTCGATAACTCAGCCCGCAGCCGGTTGATCTCCGCCAGCTTAGCGCCCAGCTCACCTTGCAGCACACCCGTAGTACTTTTGGCAGAATCCAGCTCCGCATCCAGATTATTGATCGTTTGCGAATATATTTTTTGAAGAGAGTCCTGAACGCCCTGCGCCACAGCAATAGAATCTTTGATAAAGATCTCAGTACGCCGCTTGCTGTATTGTGTCTTATCATACAGGTGATATACCCAGGTGCCCACAAGCCCCACCGAAAGCATTGCCAATAAAAGTGTCTTTGTATCTTTCACCAGTTCAAACTGTATTTTAAATAAAATGCAGGGGATATAAGATTTTGTATTGTTTGTCCTATGTGTGTATTCCCTATGGTTCCTGTCATACTATGGGGTTCAGCTATACTAACAGGGATAGAGACAATTTTATATAACTCAACTTTGCAGCTGACTTAAAATAAAACATCAATCCTCCAGGTTTTGGTCCACATAAGCTGAAACCCAGCCCACCTGTCCGTTCTTTACGAGATAAAAAGTTTTGGTCTCAAATGCAGATGAAAACTGCCGCATCAGTTTTAACAATAATCCTGTACCTGCCATTAATGACCGCTGATCAAATACCTGGTGCACTCTTTTTGTTTCTTTGATCACCGTTTCCTTTTCATTTCCCCGGTTGATATTGGCCGCCAGGAAATTGGGAGATAAGGCATCAAAATTCTTATACAGCTTTTCATTGAATTTTACGATCTCGTCAAAACTTACAGATACGATTGGGTTATCAGATAGTTCAGGGTGGGTGAGAGTAGCCACAGCCCAGGCAATACCTCCGCTGATAGCAATATTATCACTAAGAGGATAAGCACCACTGGCATTCACCGCATAGGTGATCTCCGGATTCTCAGCGCCGCCAAGCACCCGGAAAAGCTGCCTGTTATAATTGAACAAACTTTTATCATCACCCAGGCCTTTATCAGTAGCATTCGCCACGCTTTTGGTACCCCAGTTCACCTGGAAAAGTTTGAACTGGTTCGTATTACCATAAGGGAAAAACCCACCTTTGGTATTACCACTTCCAATATCCACCAGGAAGGTAGAGTACCGGCGGGAATCAGGCACAATACCCAGGTGCGACAATTTTGCCTCTTTGGCCACATCCACCACTTCCACTTCCCGCTTTGGTTCATTGATCTTTAACCGGAAAGAATCGATCAGTTTTTGTATCCACATACTTTTGTCGTCCTTTTCAGCCTGCATCTTCACACCGCTGCTGATCACGGTAAAAATTCTTTTAGAAGGAACCTGGTACTGGCTGGTAGCAGCATTGAATAAACCGGCAAAACTATTTAATGTGGCAGAAAAAGTAGCATCAGAAAAACTGATGAAATCTGTGTTAACAGAAGTGTCTTTTACAATATGAAAGGCCCCGTTGCTTTTTGCATTCTTGCCAATTTCGATCACACTCATCTTTACTCCCTTGGAACCTACTTCAATACCAGTGTAAAGGGTGGAACTGGAATACCGCGGCCTCGCATTGTTCTGTGCTGTTGTAGTACCCGTAGCAGCAATAAGAATAAATGACGGCAATAACAGCCGAAGCAAATGATTTTTAAACATGGGACGTAGTTTTCAGTTGTAAAATTACTGTAATGCTTTGCCACTTTTACTTTTATAAATGGGATGAATGAATAATGTGCAAAAGATGTGGTTAACTGGTGCGCCATCATGGTAATACTACCTGCCGGATCAAATACAGCTGCACCCTGCTGCAATGACAGCTGCACCTGCTTCAATGACAGGTACCAGACCCGGATTGACCAACTCTGTCATAGCAAAACAGTTAATTTTCCCACGGCATGGTTATTCGTTACATATTTATAAAATAATAAATAGTTGCACCCGTGTTCATATTAAACGGTGAACTTTACTCTTTTAAAAACTGATTATGGAAATTGAGATCTTCACACTTGCAGATTTTGCACAAGACAATAACTCCAAGCTCACCATTGTGGGAACGTTTGATAGTATCCAGTCCAAGCAATTCCCGGTGCAGCATCCTGCCTGTGCCATTGCCTGCCGTATGCGGTTTAGCACAAAAGAAGTAGGCAGTCATGATTTTCGGCTGCGGCTGATCGATGCGGCCGGCATAGAAACCATTAAACCAATCGAAGGCAATATCAATATCGGCACACCACCCAACGGGCAGTTTGCCTCTATAAATATTGTGATCAACTTCAACCAGCTGCAGTTTGAGAAGGCAGGCCGCTATTCCTTCGAATTGTATATTGATGGCGACTGGAAATCGGGACTACCCTTGTTTTTGAACCAGATCAGCTGATCAATCACTGACTTACTTCTTAAAAGCGATGAGCAGAGCATGACAGTTCCTTTATATAAAAAAGGAACCGATAACTATTTATAAGCAAGTTTTAGATCAAAGAGATATCTCATTAAGCAGTGATGGTTTCCCGTATCCGGATCGCTCTGAAAGTTGGGTAGTGTCTCATTTTCAAATTTGTGTCCCACAAAGACACAAGGAAATTTCACATGATTTCAAACGCTTTGTGCCCTTCGTGTCTTTGTGGGAATTTCTTTATTAATTCAAACTAGGACACTACCGAAAGTTGAACTAATTGGCATAAGCGATTATTTTATTTATCTTGCTTTTTAATCACGCAAGTATAAATAAAGCCATGAAAAGAACTATCATCTTTGCGACACTGATCTGTGTAACATTTGCAGCATTGTTTTCCTCCTGTTCCAAAAACGAAACCCCGGATGAACCGCCATTGCCCGCATTACTTCCAGACACCCTTGCAACAGGTTGGAGCATACAATCAATCGGAAGCAGTGAAAGTATTACTGATGTTTTTTTTAGTGATAACAGTACAGGGTTTTTAACAGGCAGTACAGGTGTATTTCGTTCCGTAAATGGGGGAGGAGGCTGGCAAAAGGTTTTTTCTTCCAATGGCCTTATCAATATTGCAATGAGCAGCAATACCCATGCACTTTTTGCACGGCCGGGAAGAATATATGTAACCCGCAATGGTGGTACCTCCTTCGACAGTACATCTATTAACGATCCTGCCCTTTCCGATGTGTATTGTGTAAACAATACAGTAGCTTATGCCTCCGGACTTACTTTTTGGAAAACAACAGATGGAGGTACAACATGGGTAAACCCTGTCTCTTATACACA
>JBEBIF010000414.1:0-3246 GCA_040080515.1 Chitinophagaceae bacterium
GAAGTGGTCAGGGTAACACCGGCAGCCAGTATGGTTTGTACACCTGCTGCATCTGTTTGATTATTGGTAATAGTGGGTGAAGTAGTATAATTAAAACTTACAGGGTCTGTCAGACCATTTATTTTAACGGTATTGCCACTGGTTGCTGATGAACTGGTATTGACAACTATAATAAAATACCCGGAACCGCCGGCTGCAATAGTTTGGCCAGCAAAAGTGGCATTGTAAGTATGCGGTGCTGCAAAAGTCGCGGGAATATTAGCGAACAGGAAAAATGCCCCGGACAAAGTCGGGGCCGTCGCATTAAAATACACATGGCAAACTGTCAGGTCATTATTATCATGGGTGCCACCTAAGTTGAACTGGATGCTGTTAACCGTAACGGGTAAAGTAGCCACATCCATTCTTGCTGCATACACGATATTATTGGTTGTGCCCTGTGCTATATTCGATGCTGCAACGGGTGAGGTAGTGAGGGTAACAGTTTGAGCAAAAACTGCTGAAGAGATAAATAAAATAGCTGTCAGCAGAGATACATATTTTTTCATAGCCTGTAGTTTATTTAATTAAAAACTCCGCACTGCACGGACATAGAATGTCTGGTTTTTATTGGATCCCCCATTTTGGCCAGTAATAAAATACACAGTAAAGGCGCCGTTATTGGGTGGGGTCAGGCTAACGCCTTCGGAAGAGGTCCAATAAACGCTTCCGCCCGGGGTGAGGTCGGTTGAAAAACCGCCGATGGCATCCTTGTTCAGGTAGAGTTTATTCAATTCTTGCCGGCTTGGCAAATACCAATCACTGTAACCATCTATTACCAGGTCGAAACATATTTTTGCGGCATAGCTGCCTGATCCCTGGCTGGTAACAATGGTATTGGTATTAGCATTGCCTGTACCCAATGCCTCTGCTGTTGCACCTGTTGTGGTAAAGGTTCCATTGTACCACATTATACCGGTACTTTGGTCACCTGGTGCAGCAATCAATCCATGCTGCATATTGGCATCGTAGCCCGGGTCGCCGGGTTGTAATATATAGGCCACCTTGCCGCCCTGGTAGCTATCCCCTATTGCTTTATTATTATTACCATTGTCTTTCTTACAGCCGCCTGCGAGCAGTAAAACAGTTATAATAACAGGCATTACCGGGCTAAACGAACGATTCTTTCTCATATGAAGGTTTTAAGGTTTATAATTGAGCAACCCCTGAAAAATGATACTCATTTTGTTATAAAAGTGATTGCTCAGCCAAACTACTGTAAACCCGAAAGCCGAAAAACAGGAGATTATCTATCAGTATGTTTCGTTTATTGAATGGCACCGGATAAACCTGGCGGAAAAACAGCGGAATAAATTTGATCTTTGAGAACGGCTATATGCAAGGGTAACCGTTCATACAAAATAACAGGGCCGGCCTTCTCAAGGTTGCTATCTTTCAAAAAAAATATGAAACTGAAGCTATTTTTTCTTTGTATTTCATGCAGCTTATTCAGCACAATAAATGCACAGACTGCAGAGCAGGAAGTTGAGGCTGTGAAAACTGTTTGTAATTATTACTTAGATGGCGGCACCAATGGAGATAGTGTACTATTCTCCAAAGCTTTCGTACCAGATGGACAATTGCGGTACATGAGAAACGATACCCTTTTCAATGTATCATTAAAAGATTTTACAGCAAGGATAAGAAATACCCGTGTGAAGCAGGACCGTAAAACCAGGATCGAATACATACAGGTATTTGGCAACGCCGCTACTGCAAAACTTACCATTGAATATCCTACTTTTTACTTCCACGACATTATGGGCCTGCTGAAAACAAAAGATGGCTGGAAGATCGTAAGCAAGATCTTTTACAGAGAAGAAAAGAGTAAATGAGACCGGAAGTCTGAGGTCTGAGGTCGGAAGTCAGACCTCAGACTTCAGTTTTACATACCCGGAAACCAGGCCCTGCCAGTTCCCACCGTCCGGAAAGGCCAGGGGATAAATACCAGTATCAGCAATAAGGCTATTACATAAAATAAAACAGTCCTTCTGTGCTTTACTTTATCAAGAAGATCTTTTTTGGCATACGAGTAACCGACATGGATCATTATAATGGCCAGTATCATTCCGATAAAATGTTCAATGGCAAAAAAGCGAGTAATGGAATCTTTCATCACCGCACTCATCCCGTTCGCCTTTATGTTTTTTAATCCCCACGGACCGGTAAACCACTGGTATAATCCCAACAGCAACATCACATCAGCACATATCATCAGGAACAACCCTGTTTTTTTATGTCCGTCTGCAAACGGCTTGCTCCTGTCAACATAACTTTTATAAATAGCTACCAGTAACAATATTAAAATAGCCCAGCGAAGAAAACTGTGGAGATGAAGCATTCCTTTGTACATAGCAGTGGTTTTGGCAAAACTACTTCTAATCCTGTTAAATACCGGAACTGATATCTAAAATATTACTCCACCCAATCCGCTATAAAAACGTTGGTATCTCTTGTGCCGCCATTATTGCGGTTACTGCAGAAAACGATCTTCTTACCATCAGGAGAAAACATAGGAAAAGCATCGAAACCTTTATCCCGGCTGATCTTTTTCAGGTTGGTACCATCTTCATTGATCGTGTACAAATTGAAGGGGAAGCCTCTTTTATATTCATGGTTGGATGCAAAGATGATGTGCTTGCTGTCCGGCATATAAGCCGGTGCCCAGTTGGCTTGTCCGTAAGAAGTGACCTGGCGGGCATTGCTGCCATCTGCATTGGCCACCCATACTTCCATATTGGTGGGGGCCACCAGGTTCTCGGCCAGCAGGTCCTTGTATTCTTTTATCTCAGCTTCTGTCTTTGGCCGGGATGCTCTCCATATCAGTTTGGTGCCATCTGGGCTGAACCAGGCACCGCCATCATAACCCAGCATGTTGGTGATCCTTTTTTCTGCTCCTGTTTTCAGGTTCATAATGTACAGATCAATATCACCATCCTTATCACTGGTATAAAGCATTTGTTCTCCATCAGGTGATAAAGTGGCTTCCGCATCATAGCCTTTGGCGTAGGTCAGTTGTTTTACAATTTTCCCATCCAGGTCGGCCATAAAAATATCGTAGCTTTCATACAACGGCCAGATGTATTTGTTACCATATTTGGCACGGTCGGGTGTGGGCGGACATGCCTCGCTGCCGAGGTGCGTGGACGCATATATGATATGCTTGCCATCTTTGGTAAAGAAAGGACAGGTAGTACGGCCTTTGCC